>JAFASL010000445.1 GCA_019244535.1 Alphaproteobacteria bacterium | reverse complement strand
GCGACATACATCGTCTTTCTCGTCGCGATGACCAATTTGCGCGGCATCCCGGCATTGCCGGTCGCCGCGACACAGAGTGTCCTCAAGGCCTCGGCTGAGGCGTACAGTTACGCTAGTCGCCATCCCGGCATCGCGCCGATGTTGCTGCTGTTCACGGTCACGACGGTCGGGACCCGCGGCTTTGTCGAGCTGTTCCCCGGTTTCGCCGACAGCGTTTTCGGGCGCGGGCCCGAGGGACTGGCGACCCTGACTTCGACGGTCGGGCTCGGCGCGATTTGCGGTGCCGTCTGCATGTTGCTTCGTCCCGCCCTCGCCGGGCTGACCCGCCTCGTGCTCGGCAACACGTTGATGATCTCGCTGGCGATCCTCGCCTTCACCCTAACCAACCGGTTCCACGTCGCGCTCCCCTGCGTCTTCGTCGCGGGCGCGGCCATGACGATCACCGGGGTCGGCGCGCAGACCCTGATCCAAGCCGCCGTCGATATCCGGATGCGCGGCCGGATCATGGCGCTTTACGGGATGATCTTCCGGGCCGGCCCGGCCGTCGGCGCCGTGCTGATGGGCTCGCTGAGCGGCCGCTTTGGCTTGCGGCTGCCGCTCGCCGTGGGGGCCCTCGTCTCCTGCGGGTTTTGGATGTGGACGCGGTTCAAGCAGGACCGGATTGCGACAACCTTGGAGGCTGACCCCTCGGCTGTGCCGGCCAGGAACCCGGCATGACCCGGCATCTCTTCTGCTTCGGCTTCGGCTACACCGCGCAGGTCCTGGCCCGGCGGCTCGCCGCCGAGGGCTGGATCGTTGGCGGCACATGCCGGATGGCCGACAAAGCCGCGGCGCTGCGGAGAGCGGGATTTCCCACCGAAATTTTCGACCGCGACCGCCCGCTCCCGCGGCCGGCGTTGGACGGGATCACCCATGTCCTCGTATCGGTTCCGCCCGATGCGGACGGCGACCCCGTGCTGGCGGTGCATGGCGATGATATCGCGCGGACCGACAGCCTCCGATGGCTCGGCTATCTGTCCACGACCGGCGTCTATGGCGACCGCGGCGGCGCATGGGTGGACGAGACCGCTGAATTATCGCCCAGCGGCGAGCGCGGCCGCAGGCGAGTCGCCGCTGAAAGGGGCTGGCTCGAACTCTGCCGCGACCGGGGCGTGCCGATGCACATCTTTCGCCTCGCAGGCATCTACGGTCCCAGGCGTAGTCCCTTCGACGCGCTGCGCGCCGGCAGCGCAAAACGGATCGACAAGCCAGGCCAGGTGTTCTCCCGCATCCATGTCGATGACCTCGCAGCTGTGCTCGCCGCCTCGATCGGCCGGCCCCGCTCCGGGGCCGTCTACAACGTGTGCGATGACGATCCGGCGGCGCCCGAGGCTGTCGTCGCGCACGCCGCGGCTCTGCTCGGTATGCCGGCACCGCCTCTCGTGCCGCTCGAAGCCGCAAACCTGGCGCCGATGGCGCGCAGCTTTTACGACGACAACAAGCGGGTATCGAACCGGCTGATCAAGAACGAGCTGGGCGTGGCCCTGCGCTATCCGAGCTACCGCACCGGGCTGGCTGCGATCCTTGCGGACGAGGCTTGCCGAGAGGGACGGCATCCGGCATCGTCGGATTAGAGGAATCAAATCGGGCTTCCGGGAGGAAATGGTATGGCGAATTACAACGTCCTGATCATGGGAGCCTCGTATGGCTCGCTGCTGGCTACGAAGCTGCTCTTCGGCGGCCACAAGATAACGATGGTCTGCCTCCCGGCCGAAGTCGAGGCGTTCAACAAGGACGGGGCCCGGGTGCGGCTGCCGGTCAGAGGCCGCAAGGAGCCCGTCGAACTCGACTCGCGGAAATTGCCGGGCAAGCTCGCCGCGGCCGGCCCTGGCGACATAAACCCCAAGGACTACGATCTCGTCGCGCTGGCGATGCAGGAGCCGCAATACCGCTCTCCCGGGGTGCGCGAGCTGCTCGATGCGGTAGCCAGGTCGCGGGTGCCATGCATGTCGATCATGAACATGCCGCCCGTGCCTTATCTGAAGCGCATCCCGGGACTGCCGACCGACCCGCTCAAACCGGCTTTTACCGACGCCAGCGTCTGGGACAATTTCGAACCGGGGATGCTGACCTTGTGCAGCCCCGACCCGCAGGCGATCCGCCCGCCGGGCGAGAAGATCAACGTGCTGCAGGTCACCTTGCCGACCAATTTCAAGGTCGCCCGGTTCGACTCGGACAAATCCACCGCGATTTTGCGCCAGATGGAGGCGGACATTGAGGCGGCGCGCTACGACCCTGGTGACGGCCCCATTCAGCTGCCGGTCAAATTGAAGGTCCACGACTCGATCTTTGTGCCGCTCGCCAAATGGGCGATGCTGCTGACCGGCAATTACCGGTGCGTGACAAAAGATGGCGCGATCGACATCAAGGACGCGGTGCACCGCGACATCGAAGCCTCGCGCGCGGTCTACAATTGGGTCAGCGGCGTCTGC
Source organism: Alphaproteobacteria bacterium (assembly GCA_019244535.1). Classification (GTDB taxonomy): domain Bacteria; phylum Pseudomonadota; class Alphaproteobacteria; order ATCC43930; family CGMCC-115725; genus AP-15. Next base: position 2,474 of record JAFASL010000445.1, on the reverse strand, counting down.
GAGCGGATCGGCGCGTCACCCAACGACCTGGTTCCGTTCGAGAAATACGCCGCTGCCGCAAACGACCTCGTGCGGCCCTCCTCGGCCGCCCGCGCCCTCAACAATGGCGCCCCCAACATCGAGCGGACCGACCGGCTCGTGCAGCTAATCGGTGCGCAATACGGCATGCGCAACACCGTCGTGGACCAGACGGTCGCCCTCGTGGACGCACGCCTCGCCGCGAACCGCAAAACGGCTGCCGCCTGACCTGAGGTCAGACTCTGCTAAATACGGACGGCGCCGTACTCGAGACCGAGCCGCACCTTGCCGATCCGCCCGAGGATTGCGGGGGTCACAATCCCGTGCTTCAGGCCGGTGAAAATGTCGCGCAGACAGCGCTGCAGCGGGTTCGTCGAGTACACGACAGTCGTGCTCGCATTGTCGAAGGCGAACACCACCGTTTCACGCGCCGCCCGCGTTAGCGTCTGTAGGGCTTGCATCATGTCCAGCGTGCGGTCCGGGTCGAGCTGGCGTCCCTTGGCAATGGCTTCATCTTGCTCGGCGACGAGATCGAGATAATAACCGCGGGCCGCCCGTAATCTTCCTTCGAGTTCGCCAATTCCGAACTGCACGAGGTTGTCGTCCGATTGCATGCCCTCGGCAAGGAGGCGCTTTGTCTTGGGCGCAGCAGCGATCAATTCCGCCAGTGCGCGAAAAGCGATGCCACTGGCGAAAGCCGCCATTCCTGGACGGCCCAATTCGATAAGCCCTAGCGCGGAAGCGTGCCGCGGATTGCCATCCGACAGGAATGGATATTCGAAGGTGCGATATGCCGGCACGAACTTATCCGAGATTACATAATCGACGCTGGCGGTCGCGCGCAGCCCCATCACATCCCACGAGTCCTCTTTGATCTCGACGTCCTCCTTCGGGAGCAGGTGAGCGCGGAACCATTGTTGGCCGTCACGATCATCAAGCGGCTCGGCGACCAGGACCCAGCGCGACAGCGAGCTGCTTGAGCCCCAGGCAAAGTTGCCCGACACGCGAAACCCGCCTTCGACCTCAGCCGACTTCGCCTTGGGCAATAACGTTGCCCAGCACGCGACTGGACCGTTCCCGAACACCTCCCGGCGAACTGTCGAGTTTGCCCCAGTGTGCACAAAGGTGCTGACCGCGTTGGAGATCAACATGCACCAGCCTGCGGAGCCGTCGGCGCGAGCGATCTCTTCCGTAGCCTCGAACAGCTCGACACCTGTGCCGTCGAGCCCGCCATCCTCTTGCGGTAGACGGATCGAAAACAGATTGGCTTTGAGCAGGGCTGCTGCGACCTTATCGGTAAGCCGCCCCAACCGCTCGCCGGCAAGCGCCTCCTCGTCGATCAACCTGCTGATCGCTCTGGCGCGATCGAGCGGACGAGGGTTGGCCCGTTCACGGTCCAGGGCCACTACGCGCCGATTAATGGAATGGTGCATGACGCCCTCGTCGTCGCAAAATTTCCCAAGAATGGAGGCTCGAACTCGCTCAGTACCGGTGCAACAATTTTCCTTTTTAAACGCATCACCACAGATTCCCCTGCGATCGGCGTGTCCAGTAGGGTCAGACGGAGGTGAGGATCGTTATGAGCGTCGGCCTCTCCCTACCACGGTTAAACTGTCGTTAATGTGAACCACCTCACACTTCGGCATGTTGGGGTATGCTATTGAGGCTGATCCAACAGAGCGCGTCTGTCGTTGACGCGATGCAACACCTGTCCTAGAACCCGCTCATGATTTGCGCATTTCCACGGTCCATGACCATCACTTCGCGCGGCTTTGCCGTGGGGCCCGAGGGCATGCGCGTGCGCTGAATTAGACCAACACGCGACGATACGGGGCCCCGCCGGTACCGGTCGGGGCCCTTGCATTTTGGGGTCTCTCTCGGACCCCGGCGGCGGCGCCGTGACGGAGATGAGAGAGCCAGATGCAACCGATCAATCCGCCCGGTCAGCGATGTAGCGGTGCCGCGAGGGCCGGCATTAGCGCCGAGCTGCGGGCGACGCTTGCCATCGCGGCGCCGCTAGCTGCGGCCAATCTCGCGCAAATGGCGATGGCTGTTACCGACATCGTGATGGTCGGGCGGCTCGGCGCGATGCCGCTCGCCGCCGCGGGGCTCGGCGCGATGCTCTACTTTACCGGCGGCGTGATGCTGCAGGGCATCCTCACGGCAGTCGCGCCGCTCGCGGCGCATGCGCTCGGTGCCGGCGACCGCGCCGCGGCCGGCCGTATCGCCGGAGCCGGCCTCGCGCTCGCCGTGCTGCTAGCGGCGCCCTTCGTCGCCGGGCTGGCGAACTTGGACCACCTGCTCCATGCGCTCGGCTATGATCCCGCGCTGGCAGCCGAGATCGGCGGCTTTTTGCGGGCGATTGCGTGGGGGGGGCCCGCGTTTCTCGGTTTTGCGGTGCTGCGCAGCCTGCTCGCTGCGTTGTCGCACACGCGGCCGGTAATGGTAGTGCTGCT
>JAFASL010000437.1 GCA_019244535.1 Alphaproteobacteria bacterium | reverse complement strand
TAGTCCGCCTCGCGGTTCCAGGCGAGCATCCCAGCGTCGTTGGTCTGGCCGGTATAGGGGACGAAAATGAATTTCTGGCCGCCGCGGACATTGATCGGCCAGGGCTGCTCGTCGATGATCCATGATGTGTGGTAGAGACAGCCCGCCTCGGCCATCAAATCGTCCGTCCGCACTGTGTAGCCCGCGCCGCCGCCGAGGCGGCCTTTCAGGCGCTTGCCGGTCATCTCCTTCAGATGGGCGATGAAGTCCTGCCAATAGGCGCGCTCCTCCTCCTCATTGAGGTCGTAAATCGGCCGGCTGTTGTAGAGACCGTGCGCCATGTAGTCCCAATCGGCGGCGACCATCGCGTCCTTGATCTCCGGGAAATGGTCGAGGATCTCGAGGTTGAGGCAACAGCACGCGCGCAGTTTGTGCTTGTTCAGCACATCGAGCATGCGCCAGAAGCCGACGCGGTTGCCGTAGTCCATGCGCGAATAGAGCGGGATGTCCGGCTGCGTGGGCCGGTTCTGCGGCAAGTATTCGAAGAACTCCATGTTCGGCGCGACCCAGAATGCGACGCGCGCATTCTCCGGCCATTTGATGATCGGGCGGTTATTGATCGGCGCGTAGTCGAAGCGGCCAGGCGGAAGGGTCATCGTGTCGTCTCCGTTCGACGGAAAGAGGAAAGGAACAGGCAGTCGCGGCTAGGAAGACTGCTCCTTGAACCAGTCAACAATCTCGCGGCCGATGGCTTTCCACACGCCTTGATGGGCACAGACGTGACCGAGTACCTCGTCGAGATGCCGGATGCGCCATGGTTGACCGATGATCCACGGGTGCAGATGCAACACCATTAGGCGCCCGGTCTTCGCGCCGTCGGCATAGAGGCCGTCAAACCACTCACGCCACAACAGGTTGACCTCGTTGATCGTGCGCCGGCCGTGCAGGTGGATGTAGTTGTCGTCGAGATAGGCGTTGACGCCGAGCGAGTACAGCCCGCCGGTTTTCGGCGTCATCCGGTAGGGCTGCTCGTCGTTACCCCAGTCGCAGACATAGCGGATGCCTTCGGCCGCAAGCAGGTTCGGGGTGTTCGGCGTCTCCTGGAAATCGGGTCCGGACCAGCCGACGGGGCGCGTGCCGGTCGCCCGCTCGACCGCCGTAATCGAGGCGCGGATATAGTTACGCTCCTCTTCGTCGGACATGCCGATGTGGATCAAGCGCCGGCGCGACAGCCCGTGTGCGATGAACTCGGCTCCGCGCCTCCGGCCCTCCTCGACGAGCGTCGGATAATTGTCCGCTACTGCCTTGTCGAGCGCGAGGGTCGGCGTGATGCCGTACTTGTCAAGCACGGCGAGAATGCGAAAAATCCCGACCCGGTTGCCGTATTCGTGGTTGCCGTAACCGCCGATATCGGGGAAATTGGGCTGGTTGCCGGTCCACATCCCCTCGGGGCCGCCCATCGCGCTCACCGCTACCGGTGTGTCGGCCGGCACCTCCCAATCCCAATGCTCCAGGTTGACGATGACCGCCAGGGCAACGCGGGCGTTGTCCGGCCATCGGAGAACGGGGCGAGTAACAATCGGCGACCATGGATAGAAGTCTTGGTCCATGCCGTAGGCGCGCTTTGCAGGCATCGGTCGCTCCGGGGTACTTCGAGGGGACCCACTATGACACACTGCGGGCGATCAGCGCGCCTCTTGCCAAGGCATAAATGCTCCGCGTAGGGACGGCCGCAGGCTCAGCCTGCCGACGACTTCGGACACGTGGGTGGCGTAGGGAAAGCTGCTCTACCTCTTGAGGATGATCCATGTTACATCGATTCGCTCGCCGAACTGGGCGTGAGCCACATCGAAATGCCAGTGACGCCGGGGCGAGTATGGCGGAATATTTGGCAGCTACCGCGCGGAAAGTATAAGGCCCTAAAGCTGTCACTTTCCCCCGCGAAGCTCGCTTATGGGTCAGGAAAGGAGCGCTCCCGTCGGAAGGCTGGACCGCTGGTGCAAACGAGCAGAGAGGGCGCTGGCCAAGTCCAAGGCGATCCCGCCGGCGATGCGGGTTGTCCTCATTTGCATCGCTGTCCTAGCCGTCTTTTCAGTAACGAACCTAGTTTATCAAATCCTGCATAAGCCGGCGGAAGTGTTTGCCCTGATCCCCGGCGAATCTAATAAAGCACCGATTGAAACCTGGAGACAATATGCGCCGCTCTTTCGGGAATATTCTACCATCTCGATCTCGCCTGAGCTGCTCGCCGCGCTCGCCCAGGTGGAAAGCGCCGGCAATCCCATCGCGAGGACCTATTGGCGATGGAGTCTGACCTCAGATCCATTCGCGGCCTACCGACCTGCTTCGAGCGCCGTCGGCCTGTACCAGATGACCGACGCCGCGTTGTCGGAGGCGGAACGCTATTGCATTCTCCACCACACCGTCGTCGAGACCGGCTGTTCCGCGACCCTGCTCCATTCTCGGTTCGTGCCACGCCACGCCACCGAGCTCACGGCGGTGTTCTTGGACCGCAACGTTACAGCGATTCTCGGTCACCACCGAAAGACGAAGATCGGCCACCGGCAAAGGGAGGAGCTGGCCGCGGTCGTTCATCTGTGTGGCACAGGACCAGCGACGGCATTCGCGCGCCGCGGTTTCCACCTCACGCCCGGGGAACACTGCGGTGATCACGACGTCGCAGCCTATCTCGCCCAAATCAATGTGATGAAGCGGCGATTTCTGCGTCTGGCTGCCGAGAGATAAGGGGACAGGGCCGAGTCGCCTTTTGGGCGCGAGGTCGACAAGCCAAGGCTGCCAGCTCACATGGTGCAGGGATGGATGCGCAAGAGCTACGAGAACGGATCGCGGCGGTAAAAACGTGCCGAGTGTCGCGTCGCGCTTTCGTACGCAGGATGGTCGATCTCGGTCTTTCTGCTCCATTGGCAAGCCAGCTGCTGGTTCATGCCGGGTTTGCGCAATCACCGGAGCCGGCCGACTACAAACCTACCCGTGCAGGCGGCGGCGGGACGCTCAGAACGTTATTTTGGCAGGCACCGACCTTGCTCAATCCGCATTTCGCCGTGGGCGTTAAGGATGTGGAAGGGGCGGGAATTTTTTATGAGCCGCTATCAGCCTGGGATCCCGACGGAAACCTGGTTCCGGTGCTCGCTGCCGAGATCCCGAATATCGAGAACGGCGGGGTCGCTACCGACGGCATGTCGGTGACCTGGAAGCTGAAAAGGGGTGTGCAATGGCACGATGGCCTGCCCTTCACGGCCGACGATGTGGTGTTCAATTGGGAATACGCCTCCGACCCGGCCACGGCCGCCACGACGATCGGCAGCTACCAGGATGTGGAGGTGGAGAAAATCGATTCATTTACGGTGCGGGTTCGCTTCCAGAAACCGACGCCATTCTGGGCGGGTCGCGCAAACGGGCTGATCATCCCCAAACACCTGTTCGAACCCTATAAAGGCGCCAATTCACGCGAGGCGCCCGCAAACCTGAAGCCGGTCGGAACCGGTCCCTATCGGTTTGTCGACTTCGCGCCCGGCGATATCGTCAAAGGCGAGCGCAACCCTGCCTACCACGTGCCCGACCGGCCGTATTTCGACACCATTGAAGTAAAAGGCGGCGGCGATGCCGTTTCGGCGGCACGTGCCGTTATTCAAACCGGAGATTTCGACTTTGCGTGGAATACGCAGGTCGAAGATGAGGTACTTCTGAAACTCGAAAACAGCGCCAATGCGAAGGGCCGGGTCGAGATCGTGTCCGGGATGGCCGTCGAGCATATTCAGATCAACACAACCGACCCTTGGACCGAGGTGGACGGTGAGCGCTCAAGTGCAAAGGCGAAGCACCCGCTGTTCAGCGATCCCGCCGTCAGGCACGCCCTCGGTCTGCTCGTAGACCGGGCCGCTATTCAAGCTCATATCTATGGGCGCACTGGGGTTGCGACAGGAAATTTCATCAACAGCCCGGAGCGCTTTGTTTCGAAGAACACAAAGTGGGAGTTCAATGTCGACAAGGCGAACCACCTGCTGGACGAGTCTGGCTGGAAGCGCGGGCCCGACGGGATCCGCGCCAAGGAGGGCAAGAAGCTGAAGCTCGTATTTCAGACCTCGATCAACGCGCCGCGCCAAAAAACCCAGGCCATCGTCAAGCAGGCTTGCCAGAGGGCGGGCATCGAGATGGAGCTAAAGTCGATAACCCCGTCAGTGTATTTTTCCTCCGACCCGGCAAATCCCGATACGGCGCGAAAGTTCTACGCGGACATCCAAATGCTTACGATAGGTGCGGGTGCGCCTCCCGATCCTGAAGGGTTCATGCGACAGTTTCTGTCATCAGAAATAGCGGCCAAGGACAATAAATGGCAGCGTGGTAATGCCACGCGCTGGCGCAACGACGCGTACGACAACCTCTTTCATGCAGCCGAAGGTGAACTTGATCCGATCAAACGGGCGTCGCTCTTTATTGCGATGAACGATATGGTGGTGGAAGACGGTGTGGTGATCCCCGTCGTGTGTCGCCCCCTGGTCTCGGCAATGTCAAGAAAGCTCAGGGCGACACTGAGTGGCTGGGACAGCACTTTCTGGAACCTCAAGGACTGGTGTCGCGAGGCGTAGCTGCAGGTAGGATGAAAGGTCGCCTGCCGGAGCCGCCGAGCGTGGAT
>JAFASL010000389.1 GCA_019244535.1 Alphaproteobacteria bacterium | reverse complement strand
GCAAATACGTAGATCAGCAGATAGGCGACTACGAAAACCGGCACGGAAAAGCCTAGCACCGCGAAAACCATGACGACGCGGTCGATCCACGAGCCGGCCCTCCATGCCGCGAGCACCCCCATCGGGACCGCGGCGACGATCGAGAATATCAGCGTTGAGATCGTCAAGGTGAGGGTGGGCTCGATCCGCTGCGCGATCAATTTGGAGACCGGCAGGTTAGTGAAGATCGAGATGCCGAGGTCACCGTGTAGCAGAGCCCATACCCAGGTTCCGAATTGGATGTAGAGCGGCTGGTCCAGTCCCAGCTTCTGGCGGATGCGAGCGATATCGTCAGCGGTCGCTGTGTCGCCGGCGATGATTGCGGCGGGGTCGCCCGGGCTCAGATGCAGCAGTGAGAAGACGAACAGCGCGACCACCACCATGACCGGGATCGTCGCGAGGATGCGCCTGATGATGTAAGCGAACACGGATCACACCCGTCGCGAGCGACCCCTCACCCTCCCACTTCGTGGGTCCCTCCCTCTCCCCGCCTGCGGGTAGAGGGAGGGGGTGAGGGGCCTTTGCCAATGCAATTTCACTTTATCTCGACGTTCCACAGAAAGACGACCGGTGCGACAATGATGCCGTCGAGGTTCTTCCGGAAGGCGGTGGGCGCGACAAACTGGCCGGTCGGCACATAAGGCACGTCGTTCGCATATGCTTCGATCTGGATATCCGCGGCGAGTTTCTTTTGCGCGGCAAGGTCGGGCGCCTTGAACCATTCGTCGATCAGCGCTTCGATCTTGGGATCGGTCGGCCAGCCGAACCATGCCTTCTCGCCATTGGCGCGGAGCGGGAGGTTAACCGCTGGCGAGAAAAAATCAGGCGCCGCTGTCCAAGTGTGGAAGATGCTCCAGCCGCCTTTCTCGACCGGCTCTTTGGAGGTGCGACGGGTAATCAACGTCCCCCAATCATTGGCCTGCAATTCGACATTGAGCCCCACCTTGCGCAGCGCGTCCAATGTCACGAGCGCCTGCCCATGCACGACCGGCTGGTCGGTCGCCGAAAGCAGCACGATCTTCTCGCCTTTGTAGCCGGATTCCTGGATCAGCTGTTTTGCATTGGCGGGATTGGGCCTTTCAGCAAAGCATCGGCCCCGGTATTGGTTTCGAAGGGTGTGCCGCAGCCAAACAACGAGGCGCAGGTCTTCCAATATTTCGGGTCGCCAGCCGCGGCGCCCATGTAGTCCTTCTGGTCGACCAGGTTCAGCACCGCGTGACGCAGCTTCAGATTGTCGAAGGGGCGCTGAATATGGTTGAAGCGCAGGATGCCGTGATTGCCAAGCGGGTCGACCGTCGTGACGGTGATGTCTTTATTAGCGGCAAATAGCGGGACGAGATCCGCCGGCGGCTGTTCGTACCAATCGGCCTCGCCGGCGTTGAGGGCCGCGGCGGCGGTTGCGGTATCGGGTATGTAGAGCCATTCGACGCGATCGACTTTGGCGACCTTGCCGCCAGCCGCGAAGCTCGGCGCCTCCTCGCGCGGCAGGTAATCCGCGTTTTTGACGAAGACCGCCTTGTGGCCGGGTTCCCACTCCTCCTTGACGAATTTGAACGGCCCCGAGCCGATCGCCTCGGGGATTTGCTGGTACGCATCGGTTTTGGCGAGGCGCTCAGGCATCATGAATGGCACATTGCTCGACAATTTGCCGAGTGCGTCGAGGATCAGCGGGAATGGCGATTTAAGCGTGATTGTAAATGTCTTGTCGTCGACAGCCCGGATCTGGGCGGTTGCCTCCATCAGCTTTTGGCCGAGGGTGTCCCGCTTTCCCCAGCGCTCGATCGAGGCAACGCAATCGGCCGCCCGCACCGGTTGGCCGTCATGCCATTTCAACCCGTCGCGCAAAACGAAATTATAAATGAGCTTGTCTTCGCTGGCTGTCCAGCGGTCGACCATCTGCGGCTGCGGCTTGAAATCCTTGTCGAGCGAAAACAGCGTGTCGAACACCAGGTACCCGAAATTGCGCGTGACATAGGCCGTGGTCCAGATCGGGTCGATGCTGCGCAAATCCGCCTGCGGGATGAACCTCAAAGTTTTTTGCGGCGCCGTGTCGGCCCAGGCGATCGCTGAGAGGAAAGAGGCAAAAAACGACGCCGCCGTTGCAAGCCGGAGGAGGTAAGGGAGCAAACTCATTCTACCCTGTTCGGTATTATTCTGGCCAACATACGCGATGCGTGTCGCAGGCGACAATGCAAAAGCTAGGCCGGGTTAGGGATGAGGCTTCTCCCAGGTTGGCAGAGACCCGAAGTTGCGGCAGTTTGCAAAAATGCGAGGTCATCACCCTATGGCTGGTGAAAACGAGATCGCTTACTCGTCAGCGGTAGAGCTGCTCGAACTCTACCGCAGCAAGGCGTTGTCGCCGGTCGAGGCGGCCCGGCTCATCCTCGATCGTCTCGATGCGCTGCAGCCCAAGATCAACGCGTTTTGCGTTGTCGATCGAGACGGCGCCATCGCGGCTGCGGGCGCGTCCGAAAGGCGCTGGCAGCGGGGCGAACCCGCTGGGGCGCTCGATGGCGTGCCGGTGACGATCAAAGACTTGATTCTGATGCACGGCTTCCCGACGTTGCGCGGGTCGCGGCTTGTCGAGCGGGATCAGGACTGGTCGGAGGACGCGCCGGCCACGGCCCGGTTGCGCGAGGCCGGCGCCGTGATATTCGGCAAGACGACGACACCGGAATTCGGCTGGAAGGCATTGGGCGACAGCCCGCTGACCGGGATTACCCGCAACCCGTGGGATCTGTCGCGCACGCCGGGCGGCAGCAGCGCCGGCGCAGCCGCCGCGTGCGCCGCCGGGATCGGACAGTTGCACCTCGGCAGCGATGGCGCCGGGTCGATCCGCATCCCTTGCGCCTTCACTGGCGTTTTCGGTCTGAAACCGAGCTTTGGCCGAGTGCCCGCGCATCCTCCATCACCGATGGGCCTCCTGTCGCATGTCGGACCTATGGCCCGAACCGTCGCCGATGCGGCGCTGATGCTGAACGTCCTTTCGGCGCCCGACCACCGCGATCCCTATGCGCTGCCACCCGAGAGTAAGAGTTCCGTCGATGGGCCGGAGAGCGGCGTACGCGGCTGGCGGATCGCCTATAGTCCGACGCTCGGTTATGCCAAAGTGGATCCTGAAATCGCCGCTGCAATCGCGACGGCAGCGAGACACTTCGAGATGCTCGGCGCGGCAGTCGAGCAGATCGATGCGATCTTTGAGTCACCGCGCGAGGCGCTTTACACGTTGTGGGCGGCCGGCGCCGCCAAGCTCCTTCGGGCGTTCCCTGCCGCGCGGCGGGAGGTAATCGACCCTGGCCTGACCGCGACGGCGGAGGAGGGCGAGAAGATCAGCGCGGTCGATTATCTCGAGGCCGACCTGATGCGGACCACGCTCGGCCGGCAGATGGCGGCATTCCATCAGAAATATGATTTGCTGCTGACCCCGATGATGCCGATCCCGGCTCTGCCGGTCGGGCAGGACCTCAACGATCCCGCAACCGAGCGGCATTGGATCGATTGGTCGCCGTTCAGCTATCCGTTCAACCTGACCCGCCAACCAGCGGCCAGCATCCCTTGTGGCGTGACCCGCGCCGGCCTACCGATAGGCTTGCAGATCGTCGGACCGCTCTATGCCGACGATCGCGTGCTGCGCGCCGCCAGAGCGTTCGAAATAACGCAGCCCGAGCGGCACCCGCCGTTGTAGGGAGAGTCAGACGCTCAGATTGACGGTGACGTTCTTCCTCTGCGTGAAGCTGTCGAGCATGCCTTCGAGCGAGAATTCGCGGCCGATGCCGCTCTGCTTGTAGCCGCCATAAGAATGGCCCGGCGACTGGCCGAGGCCCTGGTTGACCTGCACCCAGCCGGCTTCGATCGCGTGCGCGGTGCGGAGCGCCCGGCCGATGTCGTGGGTCCACACATAGGCGGCGAGGCCGTAGTGACTGTCATTCGCCATGCGGATCGCCTCGGCCTCGTCTCGCCACGGGATGGCGACGAGCACCGGACCGAAGATCTCCTCGCGCGCTAGCCGCCAGTCGTTGGCGACATTGGCAAACACGGTCGGCACCGCGAAATAGCCCTCGCTGAGCGGCCCGCTCTTGGGCGGCAGTCCGCCGATCACGAGACGCGCCGCGGGCTGTTTGAGGCCGTCCTCGACGTAGGAGCAGACCTTGTTGAATTGCTTCTCGTTGATGATCGCACCGATATCGGTCGCTTCGTCGAGCGGGTCGCCGATCCTGAGCGCCGCGGTTTTCTCCCTCAGCCGGTCGAGGAACACATCGAAGATGTCGGCATGCAGGAACAGCCGCGAGCCGGCGGTGCAGGATTGGCTCTGGCGCGTAAAGCGCATCGCCGCAATGATGCCGTCGACTACCCAGTCCTCGTTCGCATCCGGAAACACGATCGACGGGCTCTTGCCGCCCAACTCGAGTGAGACCGGGACTATCCGCTCGGCGGCGGCCTCCATGACAAGCTTGCCGACCTCGGTCGAGCCCGTGAAGGAGAGCTTGCACACACCCGGATGCCGAGTCAGCGGCGCGCCGCATTCCTCGCCGAGCCCGGTCAGCACGTTGAGCACACTCTTGGGCAGGTGCTCGTGGCAGATCTCGGCCATCAGCAACACGCCGAGGGGGGCGTCCTCGGCTGCTTTCAGGACGATCGTGTTGCCGGTACAGAGTGCCGGGGCGATCTTGAGCGCGCCGAGCAGAACCGGTGCGTTCCACGGGATGATCGCGCCGACGACACCCAAGGGCTCCCGCCGCGTATAGCTCAGGACCTGTTCACCGAAAGGTATCGTCTCGCCCTTGAGCTCGCCGCCCAACCCGCCGAAATAGCGAAAGATGTCGGCTGCCAGCCGCGCCTCGCCGCGCGCCTGCGTGCGAAGCGCATTACCGGTTTCGTGCGCGATCGTGTGCGCCATCTCCTCGGCGCGGCGTTCGAGCGCCTCGGCAATGCACAGCAACATCCGGCCGCGCTCGCGCGGCGCCACTTTTGCCCAGCCGGGGAAGGCCGCGGCTGCGGCCTTGACGGCGCGGTCGACATCTTCCGCGCCGCCGCGCGGTATCTCGGCGATGATCTGTCGCCGCGCCGGGTTCTCGACCGGCAGGAGCTCCCCTGAAGCGCTTTCCACCCATTTCCCGCCGATCAGCATTCGAGCGCGGCGAATTTCCGACGCCGGCGCGCTGCGTACTGCCTCGATAACCGCCATGACTACCTCCTCACGACCCTTTCGTGCGATATGGTCGGGATCGGCGGCCCATCAACGATGAAGAGCTAATGATGAGCGACGGCACTGCGATACTGCGTGAGACCCTCGCAGCGATACCCGAGATCCTGGGCTCCGAGCTCGACGGCATGACCGTGGAGCGCGCGGTAGTCGGCCTCTTCTTTACCGGGGTGAAATTGAACAACGGCCTCGCCGGGGCCTGCGCGACGCCCATTAAGACGATCCCGGAGGCGGTCTGCTGCCCGAGTTCGGCGATGGCGATGCCGTTTCCCCGCAAGTTGCGCGGCCGGCCGGCGCTGGACCTCGCCCAAGAAGCGCTGGGCGAGCACGGCATTCGCCGGGCCGTCGGCATTGCCGCGATGAATGCGCTCGCGGATGCCTGCTGGCGCCGCCGGCCGCATCCGGAGGCCGAGCTGCGCCTCGGGGTCGACGCGTTCGATGCGAGCGAAATGCGCCTCGGCGACAAGGTCGTCGTCGTTGGGGCTTTTGTGCCGTTCCTGCGGGAGTTGAAGCGCCGCCGTCAGCCCTTCCTCGTCCTCGAACAGGACCCGGCCACCCTGAAACCCGAGGAACTGCCTTTTTTCCGCCCCGCCGACCAGGCGAGGAGTGTCGTGCCCGAAGCCGACGTGGTGCTGATCACCGGCACAACTTTGATCAACGACACCCTCGAAGGGCTGTTGGGCGCGGCGAAGCCGTCGGCGCGGGTGACGATGGTCGGTCCGACAGTAAGTCTGTTGCCCGATGCATTTCTGCGCCGCGGCGCCGACATTCTCGGGACTGTTCGGATCACTGAACCGGACGAGTTTCTCGAAACGCTGGCCGAAGGCGGGTCCGGCTATCATTTTCTCGGCCGGTCGGCGCAGAAGGTCGTGCTCGTTCGCCGCTCGGCCGTCGATGCAGCGGCTTGAGGTCAAGCTGCCGAAGGTGAAGAACACATACGCCGGTTATTTGGGTCTGCAGCAGCTTCTCTCGGCGCAGCAACTGCAGACCGGCTCGGATGACGAGCTGCTGTTCATCATCATTCATCAGCAGCATGAGCTGTGGTTCAAGCTCGCCATTCACGAGCTCGGCTGCGCCATCGCTTCCTTGATGAAAAAGGGCGCACACGAGGCCGACTGCATCATTGCATTCAAACGGCTGTCGCGGGTCGGCGCAATACAGCACATTCTGATCTCGTCATGGGATGTGATGGCGACTTTGACACCCGACGAATTCTTCCTGTTCCGGGAGACAGTGGGCCGCGACGGCGCCTCGGGATTTCAATCGGTTCAGTACAGAATTTTGGAATACAAGCTCGGTCTCAAATACCGATTTCTCGCCTTCCAACTCCCCGACGGCAAAACGCAAACCGTTGACGTGTTCGACAACGCGCAGGATGATGACGAAAAGGGGCGATTGCGCGACGCACTGGCCGCCCCGGCCATTTACGATGCGGTGATCTCATACATGGCTCGGGCTCTGCCGAAATTTGGGATCGCGAACCCGCGGGCGGGAGACTATTCGCGCAAGTACCGGAAGAACACCGCAGTGTTCAAGGCGTGGAGCTACGTTTACCGCAATCGCACCAGCGCGCCGGAATTGTATCAACTCGGCGAAAAGCTGATCGATCTCGAAGACGCGTTCCGCAAATGGCGCTTCGCGCATCTCGCAACTGTGTCGCGAGTTATCGGCGGCAATCCCGGTACCGGCGGATCGAGCGGGATAAAATATTTGCGGGCCGCCGCCAGCCGGCTTTTCGAAGACCCGATATATCCGGAGCTGTGGGATGTGCGTAGCGAGATGTTCAGCCGACCGCTGCAGTTCGATCTCGCCGCTGCCGGGTATGGCGGAGAGGCAGGCGAGTAACGAATCTTCGCGGTTGCCGCGCGGCAAGCGGGCGAGTATCGTGGCTTCGATGAATCGACCTGTGCAATCATCGATCTGGTGGTGGTCCGTCTAAAAGGGGCGGCCATACTCGTTTGTTCAGACTGAGGCCGCCGAGGATACCGGGCGGCCTTCGCAATTTAGAGGGCCCCGGACCGGGCGATCCTCCGGGATAAAGGGACCCCGATGAAGCCCACAATCTATTCCACGAAGGGCGGAATCCGCATCACGCGGGAGATCCGCAATCACGATTATCAGCCGGCTGACACGGCGCTCGCCCAATCACTCGACGCGCGGCGAGGCGTGCTTTTTTCTTCGAGCTTCGAGTTTCCCGGCCGTTACACCCGGTGGGATATGGGTTTTGTTGATCCGCCGCTGGTGTTCACGGCGCGCGGCCGCGATTTCGCGGTCGAGGCGCTGAACGAGCGGGGACAGGTTCTGTTGAGCCCGGTTGCCGAAAGTCTCGCCAGCCTCACCGCGATAAAAGTTGAGCATCGTGGGCGCGATCGG
>JAFASL010000049.1 GCA_019244535.1 Alphaproteobacteria bacterium | reverse complement strand
CGCCAGTCATCAAACCGGTTGGACTGGGCTCGTGGCACCGTTGATCGAAATCTTCGGGCGTCTCGATGCCCAGACCTTTCTCGATCACGGGCGGGATGCTGCCTTTGAACTCTGATATGCCTAGCTGGAAGCACAGCGGAAAACACGCGAGATCTTGATTCGGGCTGAGCGCGAAATTTGCTGCGCAAAGCGAAGCCCGGTTTGCAACCGTGCGTTTCAGAGAGGCACCGATGGATAGGTGGGCTCAGCGAAAGAGCTTCTGAGCCAGGGCCGGGCGCCTCGACTTCGCAGCGGCTGGAACATCCTTATTTTGATCGCTCTATCATGCTTTGCGGCCCTTTATGGCTCGATGCAAAATCCAGGGCCTCTTGGGCGGCCGAAGCGCAGCCGTTACGAGAGCGGGGTAGCGAAAGGGAGCCCGGCGCCCGCAACCGTCAGTCTCGGTGTCGTTGCCGGGAACAGTCGATTTAGATCATCCGTTGCTCCAGGCCCGACCGGCCGGGCTGCGCGGAGGCTACGGCAGATATTGCAGTTGCGAGGCTCCGAGGGCTGGCTCATCATGGCAGATCCCGAACCGCCTTTCTACGGATCACCCGCATCATGAGCCTTTCGCCGAACCTGCCGCCCGACAAGCAGCGCGAAATGCTGCGCCGGATGCTTACGATCCGCCGCTTCGAGGAGCGCGCCTCGACCGACTACCTCGCCGGCAAGATCTATGGTGTCGTGCACTGCTATATCGGCGAGGAGGCTGTCGCCGTTGGCGTCTGTTCCGCGCTCGACCGCGGCGACCGGATCATCTCGACGCATCGCGGCCACGGCCACTGCATCGCCAAAGGTGCCGACCTCAATCGCATGATGGCCGAGCTCTACGGGAGGCAGACGGGCTATTGCAAAGGCAAAGGCGGCTCGATGCACATCGCCGATTTCGGCATCGGCATGCTCGGCGCCAATGGCATCGTCGCAGGCGGCATCGCAATCGTCACCGGCGCCGGCTTGGCCGCGCAGATGGAAGGCAAGGGTGGTGTCGCGGTCTCGTTTTTTGGCGATGGCGCATCCAATGCCGGGCCCTTCCACGAATGCCTCAACATTGCGGCGACCTGGAAATTACCGATGCTCTATATTTGCGAGAACAACCTTTATGCAGCGCAAACCTCGGCTGCCTCGACACACGCGCTGAGCGATGTAGCGGCCCGCGCGGCCGGCTATGGCATTCCCGGCGTAGTGGTTGACGGCAACGACGTCTTCGCGGTCCGTCAGGCGGCGAACGCCGCTGTGGATCGCGCGCGCTCGGGCGGCGGCCCGAGCCTGATCGAGTGCAAAACCTATCGCTGGCGCGCCCACACCGAGCGCCGGGGACAGCCCGATCTGCGCGAAGCCGGTGAAATCGAGGCGTGGAAGCGGAAGGATCCGATTGCGCTGCTCGAACGGCAACTCAGGGACCAGGGAGAGCTCGACGATGCCGGGCTGCAGACAATGGAGCGCGAAATCATGACCGCGCTCGAGGCCGCCGTCGCCTTTGCCGAAGCGAGCCCATTTCCATTACCCGAGCAGGCAACCGACGACGTGTTTGCGGCCTGACGCGAGGACCGGACGATGCGAGAGCTGACCTACAACGAGGCCGCAGTTGAAGCCGTCGCCGAGGAGATGCGGCACGACCCCAAGATCTTCTACATGTCGACGGATGCGATTGGACCGCTGCTCAAGGAATTTGGCGCCGAGCGGGTGCGCTCGACGCCCATTACCGAGGCGGCATTCACCGGCATTGCGATCGGGGCGGCCGGCTGCGGCTTTCGCCCGATCGCCGACTGGCGCCAGGTCACGTTCTGCTTTGTGGCGATGGACCAGATCGTCAATCAGGCCGCCAAGATCCACTACATGTTTGGCGGTCAAGTGACCTTCCCGATCCTCTTTCGGGCGGCCGTCGGAGGCGGCGGTCTGGTCGCGGCGCAGCACTCGCAGTCGCCCTATTCGATGTTCATGAATGTGGCCGGCTTGAAGATGTTCCTGCCTTCGACACCCTACGACATGAAGGGCCTCATAAAGACGGCGATCCGCGACAACAACCCGGTGATTTCGTTCGAATCGAGCCGGCTGATGACCCGCAAGGGGCCGGTGCCGGAGGACGACTACACGATCCCGCTCGGCAAGGCCGACATCAAACGCGAGGGTAGCGATGTGACTGTCGTCGCGCTGGCCTGGCTCGTGCACGAGGCGCTGGCTGCCGCTGAACAGCTCGCCCAAGAGGGGATCTCGGTCGAAGTCGTCGATCCGCGGACATTGGTGCCGCTCGATCAGCAAGCGATACGCAACTCGGTGCAGAAAACCGGCCGCCTCGTCATCGCCGATGAGGCGGGGCCGACCGCTGGGTTTTCCGCGGAGGTCGCTGCCGTCGTGACGGAAGATCCGGCGACATTCGCGCGGCTCAAGGCGCCGGTAAAACGGGTTTGCGCGTTGCAGGTGCCGATACCCTATAGCCCCGTCCTCGAAAATCATGTCTTTCCGGACCGCAAGCGAATTGTCGACGGGATCCGTGAGGTGCTCCAGGAACGCAGACCCGCCGACGCCGCTTGAGGGGGCGCCAATGCCTGCCGCGCGGCTTGCGCCGGTTCTGATCGCCGACAGCATCACCCGCGTCGGGGCTGAGGCTGCCGGAGCCGTGGTCGTGAACGGTTCCCACGGCGGCGTTTACGCCGCTTTTGTCGCGGCAAAGCTGCACGTCGCCGGCGCAGTCTTTAATGATGCCGGAGTTGGGCGGGA
>JAFASL010000017.1 GCA_019244535.1 Alphaproteobacteria bacterium | reverse complement strand
GGTGACGCCACCCTTGCCGATTTCTCGGGTATAGCCGAGCACGCGGGTTCTGCCGTCGGATTGCAGAGAGGTGTCCGAAGCGTAAAGGGTCCCGAACGCGGATGATGTTGCGCTCGGCCCGTAATCTGCAGTCAGTAAGATCCGCGTCGAGCCCGGATCTTGCAGCTCGATGAAATACGGCTCGTCCTCGACTTCGAAATTTGTGCCGAGCCCTCGCGTGAGAGGGTGATTGGCATCCCTCACATTGACGTGGATTTTGCAGATCGGAGGATGGGTCAGGAAACGGCTCCCAAGGAGAGCATGGTGCTCGGTCTTGACGGTGCGGCGCTGGCGGCTGCCCTCGACGCGCTCAGCGCGCCCGCCGCTCGTCCCGTGCAAGGCCAGCCAATGGCCGCCCTCCTCCAGCCAGCGCTCGATCGCACGGCACTGGCCTCCATCCGGATAGGGGCCGGCCACGTAGGTGATCAGCAAGCGGCTGACCGGAAGCCATTTCTCGACATCCGCAAAGTCGCTCGCGACCGAGGCCGCAATGTCACGCTCTGCAAGCAAGCCGAGCAGCCGCAGACGTGCGTAGTCGTGGTCGTGCCCCGCCATCGAACCGGGCGGAAAACCGCCTGCGATCAGATGTGCACGGCCGGAATTCGCCTCGGTCATTCGGATCCCCTCGCTCATCGCTAATATCCCAATGCGATATCGACTTCCTGCAAAAGCCGGCCGCCAGCCTTGAGACTCCTGATGTTCGCGGCAATCTCGGTCACCAGCTGAGCCACCGTCGGGCGCCGCGCCACATGCGGCATCACGGTGACTTTTGGATGCAGCCACAGTGGGCTTTCCGGCGGCAGCGGCTCGGGCCATAGCGCGTCCAATGCAGCATACGACAATTGCCCCGAATCGAGCGCCTTGATCAGATCCGCCTCGACCACGTGTTTGCCTCGCCCGACATTCACCAGCATCGCGCCCTTTGGCATCATCGCAAAGGTAGGGGCGCAGAAAATGCCCTCGGTTTGCCGCGTCAGCGGCAACAGGCAGACAGCTATATCGGTCTGGTTCAAGAATGGCTCGAGCTGGTCGGCGCCGTGGAAAATCGGCACCTCTTCGTTCTCTCGCAGCGACCTGACCCAGGCCGAAACAGGGAAGCCGAGCGACTTCAACACCAGTGCCGGCGCCTTCGCCATCAAGCCGTAACCGAGAAACCCGATGCGCCGATCCTCGGGCCGCACGATCCTTGCCCTCAGCCACTCCCGATTGGCCTGAGCCGCTTGGTAGCGGGGCATATCGCGATGAAAACGCAGAACGTGCATGACGACATATTCAGTCATCATCGGATCACCGCCTGGCGGCTCAATCTTGCCAAGCGGGACTTTTGGCAATCTGGAATGATTAATGAAGGACTCGACCCCAGCCGAGCGGCTGAACATCGCCTTTAAATTCGGAAGCTCGGGAAGCGCGTCGAAATCGGGGTGCATGAAAGCGAGATATTCGATATCCGCCGGCTCCCCCGCATCGGGCCAAATGCGGATTTCCAAATCGGGGAGCTGTTCCTCGAACGTCTCCCGCCAGGCCTTCGCATTGCCGATCAGTTTGTCGAGATTGACGATCAACAGCGCCATTTTCTCTCCTAATTTCCGGCCTGCGCGCGCGCCTTGTCGAGGTCGGGAACGTTGCTGGCCGATGCCACATCGCCCAGGCGCGACCCTCGCGTTACCGAGAGCGCAGCAACGGCGGCTTCGTTTTCACTGATCTTCGCCATAATGGCTTCCTTGGCGCGGTCGAAGACGCCGCGGTTGGTGGCGACGAAATGTTGCGATTGGCGCAGGCCCGCGACATACCCATTGATTTCCGGCACGACATAGCGGGCCACCATATCCCAGCTGCGGGACGTGTTTTCTGGATTGGCCCAGTCGTGGACAAAGCCGACGACCGTTCCGAAACCGCCGCTCATCTCGAGCACCTGCTTGAGCCGCGCCACCAGATCATCCGGCGTGCCTATCGTCGCTGCGGCGCCCGGGCCGAACGCGGTCTTCTCGATAGCCTCGTCGGGATCCTTGAACGCGGTGGCGCCTGGCCGCTGCAATGTGCCGACGATGTACTGGTTGTGGTGGCGCAGGAGCCCCTGGCGCGCCTCGGCGATCGCCTGCTCGCGGGTTTCAGCGATATGCCAGGAAAGGAGCACGCGCCAATCCTTCCGATGGACGGTCGTGCCGTGCTTCTTGGCGGCGGCTTCGGCAAAGCCCCATTGCGTAGGAAGAGCATTGAGCCCCTCCTCGGCTAAAGACCCAATCGAAATGACACCGATGCCGTGCTTGCCCGCCAATGTCATACCCGACGGGCTGATCTGTGAAGCGACCGCGAACGGCATCTCCTCCTGCAGTGGCAGCAGCTGAAGCTGCGCGTCCTGCAATGTGAACCAGTCGCTTTTCGCGGTCACCCGCTCGCCGTTAAACAGCTGGCGGATGATGCCGATCGCCTCGTCCTGGCGGTCGCGCTGCAGCATCGGGTCGATCCCGAGGGTGTGGGCGTCCGAGGCGAGGGCGCCAGGTCCGGAGCCGAATATCGCCCGCCCGCCGGTCATCCAGTCGAGCTGTACCATGCGCTGCGCGACGTTGAATGGGTGGTGATACGGCAATGAGATGACGCCGGTGGCAAGCTTGATGCGCTTCGACCGCTCGCCGGCTGCGGCCAGGAACATCTCGGGCGAGCCGATCATCTCCCAGCCGCTCGAATGGTGCTCGCCACACCAGAACTCGTCATAGCCGAGCCGGTCGAGATGCTCAACGAGGTCGAGGTCGCGGCGGAACTGCAAAAGCGGATGCTCTCCGACCGGATGGTGCGGCGCGAGAAAGGCACCGAAATTCAGACGCGGCATGACAGGTTCTCCTGTGGCGCGATGATGGAAAGCTATTCTACCCCCTCGACGATCCTCAGATCCCGATCCGCAGACCTGCCGAGGACCTTGAGCGCGGCTTGATACCCTTCGCTGTCGTGGGCCGCGACGGCTTTTTCGACGCTGTCGAACTCGATGATCACCAACCGTTGAAGAAGCCCGGCTTCGTAAGCTCTCGCCGCCGTTCCGCGAGCCAGAAAACGCCCGCCTGCTGCCATGATTGCCGGACCCGCGAGTTTGGCATAACCGGCCAAGGCCTCCGGGTCCGAAATCGACCTATACGCCGCTACCCAATATGCCTTAGCCATCGTCATCTCCATTCCCTTAGATACGGAGGGGAGCGTACCCTCTATCGAGCCCTTCGCAAAAGCACCGCCTTCCTCCGCACGCCAGGAGAATGCCATGCCCGACACGCACCCGTTCGATCCTGCCTTGTTCGGCGAGGAGGCGATCGACGCCGAAACAGCAAAGTTGAATGCCGAAATGATCGAACTGCTCACCGGTCAGCCGGAATGGTGGATCACCGGCGCCGAAGCCTCCCGGGCAGCGCGCCGGCGCGGCGAAGGACCGTTTCCGGCCCCGGTCATGTCGAGCCGGGCGCGAACCCTGACGATCGCCGGCAAGGAAGGGAACAAAATCCCATTGCGCGTGATCGCGCCCGCGCAGCCCCGCGGGGTCTACCTGCATCTGCACGGTGGCGGCTGGGTGATCGGCGGCGCGGACATGCAGGATCCGATGCTCGAGCGGATCGCCGACAATACCGGCCAGGCGGTCGTCAGCGTGG
>JAFASL010000922.1 GCA_019244535.1 Alphaproteobacteria bacterium | reverse complement strand
CGAGCACCCCGACCCTGAGCCCGTTGGCCTTGAGGCCCAGCGCCAGGTTCGCTGCAACGGTCGATTTGCCGACGCCACCCTTGCCCGAGGCGACCGCGACGATCGCGCCGACGCCGGGCACCGCACCGCGCTGCCCCCGCACTCCCGCCGGTGCTGCCGCCGCAGCCGGCGCGGCGCGGCCGCGCGGCGGTGCCTGGCCGGTCAGCACCGCCGTCACCGAGAGCACGCCCGGAAGCGTCTCGACTGCCTTTTCGGCCGCCTTGCGCAATGGTTCGAGGCGCGGGCCCCGTTCGCTCTCGACCTCGATCGCAAACGCCACATTGCCGTCGCGAATCACCAGACCCGAGACCATACCGAGCGAGACGATGTCGCTGCCCTTGTCGGGATCGGCGATACGCCCCAGCGCGTCGAGGATTTGGCGTTCGGTGACGGCACTCATTTCATTCTCCGCACCCCGCGCGGGTCAGAACATCGCGGGTGGCCGATGGCGCTTGGTTCAGAACGCCGGATGAGGCAGACTGGCGACCGGGTGAGCCGGTGGCCGGTTGACGTGAGACGCATCCGGTTCATGTGACCGGGCCATGATAGCCGCCGGGTATGCGGGATTTGGGACCGGCGGCCCGACTTGACAACACCCGGCCACCGTCTCTATCGGGGCCGCGCAACCCGCGCGTCGAAGGCGGTCCCAGGCGCAGCCTCTGGGACGATACCGCGGAAAGGTTCAGGGTCCATGTTCTGGAAAAGTCAGGGCGGTGGCCCATGGGGCAGCGGTCCGCGCGGCGGCGGCCCCTGGGGCGGCAACCGCGGCAGCGGCAGCGGGCCGGGCCCGCGCGGACGAGGCCCGCAGCCTCCCGATTTCGAGGAATTACTGCGGCGCAGCCAGGATCGTTTCCGGCGCGTGCTGCCGGGAGGCTTCGGAACGGGCACGGGCATCGCCATCGTAGTGCTCGGCATTCTCGTCTTCTGGCTCGCGAGCGGTTTCTACCGTGTCCTACCCGACGAGGTCGGGGTCGTTCTACGCTTCGGCGCGTACAATCGCACGACCCAGCCGGGCCTCAATTATCACCTGCCGGGCCCGATCGAGAAGGCCCTCACGCCGAGCGTAACGCGCGTCAATCGGACTGAGATCGGTTACCGCGGCGCCGAGGGCGCAGCGCCCCGCGGAGTGGGAACCCGTCAAGTCCCGGAAGAGGCGCTGATGCTGACGGGCGACGAGAACATCGTTGACATCAACTTCACCGTCTTCTGGGTCATCAAGGACGCCCAAGCCTATCTGTTCAACATCCGAGACCCGGACGCGACGGTCAAATCCGCCGCCGAGAGCGCGATGCGCGAGGTGGTCGGCGAAACGCCGATAGCCCAGGCGCTGTCGGAAGGGCGGGGCAAGATCGAGACCGACACGCAGCACCTTCTGCAGGGCATCCTCGATGCCTATCGTGCCGGGGTCGAAGTCACTCAGCTCCAGCTTTTGAAGGTCGATCCGCCGGCCCCGGTAATCGACGCATTCCGCGACGTGCAGCGCGCGCTCGCCGATCGCGAGCGGTTGCGTAACGAGGCAGAGTCTTACCGAAACGACATCGTCCCGCGGGCGCGCGGCGACGCGGTGCGGATCAAACAGGAGGCGGAGGCGTATCGGCAGGAGATCATCGCCCGGGCCCAAGGCGATGCCGATCGTTTCCTCTCCGTCTACCACGCCTTCAAGGCGGCACAGGATGTCACGGTTCAGCGCCTCTATCTCGAGACGATGGAGGAGATCCTCAAGAACAGCAACAAGGTGATCATCGACAAATCGGCCCAGGGCGAGAGTGGCGTCCTGCCTTATCTGCCGCTGCCAGCCCTAAGCGGTGGCAAAGGGGCAGCGGGTGACGCGCCTGCTGGGAGCAGCGGTGCCGCTCCCGGCGGAACGCAGCCGCCCGGACCCGCCGTGGGGCCCGCCGTACCATCCTTGCGGCGTCAGTAAGGAGAGCATCGTGAATCGACGCATCCTGCTAATCGTCGCGGTCTTGCTTGTCGTCGGCGGTATATTCGCGATGAGTTCGCTGTTCATCGTCGATCAGACGGAGCAGGCCCTCGTTCTGCAATTTGGCCAGCCGAGGCGGGTCATTGGCAAGCCCGGGCTCGAAATCAAGCGGCCCTTCATCGAGAACGTCATTTATTACGAGAACCGCCTCCTCGATTTCGAACCGCCGCCGGAGGAAGTCATCGTTTCGGATCAGAAACGGCTCGTCGTCGATACATACACGCGTTACCGCATCACCGACCCGTTGTTGTTCTATCAGACGGTGAGTACCGAGGCCGCCGTCCGCGCCCGACTGAATGCAATGGTCAGCGGCAGCCTGCGGCGGGTGCTCGGCAATGTGACGTTGTCGGCTTTGCTGTCGCATCAGCGCGCCACAATCATGCACCAAATCCGCGATGAGGTGAGCGAGCAGGGCAAATCGTTTGGTATCGATGTCGTCGACGTCCGCATCCGTCGGGCCGACCTGCCCGAGGAAAACAGCCAGGCGATCTTTGCCCGCATGAAATCCGAACGCGAGCAGCAGGCGGCGCAATACCGCGGCGAGGGCGCCGAGGCGGCGCAGACGGTCCGCGCCAATGCCGAGCGTGAACGCACCGTGATCCTCGCCGAGGCACAACGGGACGCCCAGCGGGTGCGCGGTGAGGGTGATGCGCAGAGCATTAAGACCTATGCCGATGCTTTCGGGCAGGATAAGGACTTCTTTGCGTTCTACCGCTCGATGCAGGCCTATCGCGACGCGCTGAATGGCCGCACGACGTCATTCGTACTGACACCCGATACCGGCTTTTTCCGCTTTTTCGAGAATCTGGACGGGGCGGCGGGCAAAAGCGCGCCGGGACCGACGGCCGGAGCGAAATGACCCGCAAGGCGAGCTGCGAATTGACTATTTTTGGCGCCTCGCTCAGCGGGCGATGAGGGATTTGACGACGGCGCTCGCTCTCGTCCTGGTGATCGAGGGTGCCCTCTACGCGTTGTTCCCCGACGGCATGAAACGGGCGGCGGCGCGCGCCCTTGCAGTTCCGCCGCAAACCTTGCGGCTGGCCGGGCTGGTGGCCGCCTGCGCCGGGGTTGTTCTCGTCTGGCTGGTGCGGCGGTAATCTTGGCGGTACTATCGGCCAAATTTCGCGAGGCTCGCCGGGCGGTGAGAAGACCGTTCGCAACAGAGCCTCGATGATTCGCAATAAATCGATGGTCCGCCTTCGGCCGAGGAGTTGATTCCGGTGCCTTTCCTGTACACGAACTTCGCTCGCCGCGCGACTGTGAGCGCGGCCGCTGTTTTCCTAATCGTTGCTACGGCGGCTGACGCCCGCCCGGCGCCCGACGGTTTCGCCGATCTCGCCGCAAAGCTGCTGCCCTCGGTGGTCAACATCTCGACGACCCAGACGGTAAAATCGGAGCGCGGGCGTGAGCATAGCGGGCCCGAGATCCCCCAATTTCCGCCGGGGTCTCCGTTCGAGGAGTTCTTTCGGGACTTTTTCGAGCACGGCGTGCCCAAAGGCGGCCGGCCGGAAGCGCAACCCCGCAAGGGCACCTCTCTCGGTTCCGGCTTCATCATCGATCCGGCTGGCTATGTCGTGACCAACAATCACGTGATTGCCGACGCCGACGAGATCACCGTCATTCTGCATGACGACACC
Source organism: Alphaproteobacteria bacterium (assembly GCA_019244535.1). Lineage (GTDB taxonomy): Bacteria > Pseudomonadota > Alphaproteobacteria > ATCC43930 > CGMCC-115725 > AP-15. The sequence continues at coordinate 756 of JAFASL010000922.1, read as the reverse complement.
AACCTGAAGGCCGAAGTCGTCGGGCGCGACACCAAGACCGACATCGCGCTCTTAAAGGTCAAGACCGACAAGCCGTTGGTCGCGGCAGCCTGGGGCGATAGCGACGCTTCGCGGGTGGGCGATTGGGTATTGGCGATCGGCAACCCGTTCGGGCTCGGCGGCAGCGTCACCGCAGGCATCCTCTCGGCACGCCAGCGCGACATCAACTCCGGCCCCTATGACGACTTTCTGCAGACAGATGCCTCGATCAACCGCGGCAATTCCGGCGGCCCCATGTTCAACATGGACGGGCAGGTCATCGGCATCAACACCGCCATCTACTCGCCGTCGGGCGGCTCGATCGGCATCGGCTTCGCAATCCCCTCCGCCCTTGCCAAGGCGGTTGTCGCCGAATTGCAGGGCGAACCTGACCACAACGTGCACCGCGGATGGCTGGGCGTGCGGATCCAGGCGGTGACCGACGAGATCGCCGAGAGCCTCGGCCTCGACAAGGCGCGCGGTGCGCTGATCGCCAGCGTCAGCGACGACGGCCCGGCGCACGCCGCCGGAATTCAGGCAGGCGATGTGGTGTTGAGCTTCGACGGCCGCGAGGTGAGCGATATGCGGCGGCTGCCGCGGCTGGTCGCCGAGACGCCGGTCGGGAAGACCGTGCCCGTCACCTTGTGGCGCAAGCGGGCCGAGAACACTCTGCAGGTCAAGGTCGGCCGACTGGACGAGAGCGATCAACAGCAGGCCAACGCGCAGGATTCACCGAAG
>JAFASL010000917.1 GCA_019244535.1 Alphaproteobacteria bacterium | reverse complement strand
TTGCCGAGCAGGTGTGGGTGCTCGCCGAAGGGCGGATCATCGCGCAAGGTGCGCCGCGCGAGGTCGCCAGCAACCCGCGGGTGGTCGAGGCTTACCTAGGCCATGGCGCTGCGAGCCGTCTTGCCGCAGGGGGCGCTGGTGTCCAGTAACGCGCTGCTTGCCGTGAAGGATCTCGCCGCCGGTTATGGCGCGACGCAGATCCTGCATGGCATCGATCTCAGCGTCGGCGAGACCGAGATCGTCGCCGTGCTGGGCTCCAACGGCGCCGGCAAGTCCACGCTCAACCGCACGATCTCCGGCGTGCTGCGGGCGCGGCGCGGCTCCATCCGATTTGCTGATGTGGCAATCGAACGCGAGCGAGCTGCGGCGATTGTCGCGCTCGGCCTCGTGCACGTGCCCGAGGGCCGGCGCATTTTTCCCAACATGACGGTGCGCGAGAACCTGCAGCTTGGCGCCTATCGGCGCGGCAAACCGAACCGTGTTGCCAACCTGGAGCGCGTGTTCGGGATTTTCCCGCGCCTGAAAGAACGGCACGCGCAGCGCGCCGGCACGCTGTCGGGCGGCGAGCAGCAAATGCTGGCGATCGGCCGAGGCATCGCCTCGTCGCCCCGCCTGCTGCTTCTCGACGAGCCGTCAATGGGGCTCGCTCCCGCGATCGCCGATCTGATCTTCGACAGCATAGCTGCGCTCCACCGCGAGGATCGGGTCACGTTGCTCCTGGTGGAGCAGCGTGTCGCGGAAGCCCTGGAATCTTGCGACTACGGGTATGTGCTCGAAACCGGCCGGGTTGTCCTCGAGGGCACGCATCGGACCTTAACAGCCGACGACCGGGTGCGGCGCGCTTACCTGGGCATGTAGAGATTGCCTCCGCGGCTCAGTTGAAGAAGCGCGCGGGGCGGAAATCGGCGAGTTCGGCCCTCTGCCGCCCGCGCACGATCTCATCGGCCACCGCCGCACCCAGGAACGGCGACATCGTCACCCCGCTGTGCGTGACCGCGAGGTAGTAGCCGGAAGTCCGCGGCATCGGCCCGATGGCCGAGAAATGGTCGCCGGGGATCGGCCGGATGGCGATGCGCACCGCTTCAGGTTCGACCTCGCCGATCGAGGGCAGCAGCTGTCGGGCGCGCCGCACCAGGTCGCGCGCCTCCGGCATCGACGGGCTGAGCTTCGTGTCAAAGCTCATTGTCGCGTCGGTCGGGTTCCAGTGCAGCAGCAGACGTCCCGCGCCGTCCGGGCGCGCGTGAACCACGGTCGTGCGCACCACTCGGCCCAGGCTGGCGGCGACGGGAGGCGTGAACACCAGGAACCCCACGGTCGGCGCGAGCGGCAGATGCAGACCGGCCTCATGGGTTGCCTCGTTGGTCCAGCGGCCGGCGCAGTTCACCACGGTGTCGGCCTCGTATTGCGTGCCGTCGGCGAGGCGGACGCCGGTCACCCGATCGCCGGCCATGATCAGGTCCACAACCCGGGCGCCGCAGACGACTTTCGCGCCGTGGCGGCGCCGCGCGGCGGACAGCATCGCATGCGCGTAGACCACCGGATCGAGCCAACCCTCATCGGCGAAAAACGCCACCGGCGCGTCGCCGATCGTCGCCGGATCGATGTCGGGCTCCAACTCCTCCACCTGGCGCAACGTCACCCATTCTGCGGCATATCCCCAGGACCGCAATTGCTCGAGGTTTGCAGCCTGCGCCGCGCGATCGGGTTCCGCCTCCCATTCCAGACTGCCGCCGCCGTGCCACCATGGCGTCGCACCGAACTCGTCGGCCAGCGCAGCATGCGCTTTCATGCCGGCGACATTCAGATCGTGATAGGGCTTCGGCGGCTTGTTGTGCGCATTGGTCCACGCAAAGCTGATGCCGGATGTGCCCCCGCCGACGCGCGTCGCTTCCAGCACCGTGACTTCCGCACCGGCCTGAGCCAGCCTATACGCGACCGAGGCGCCCATCACGCCGGCGCCGATCACAATCGTCTTGATCAATTTCCGGCTCCTCTTGATTCGAGCCGGTCAAATGCGATCCTTGCCGGCTTTCCGTTTTGTCGGAGCCAATCTTTTTGAACCCTCGGAGGACGCCACTCAATGCTGATCGTCGACGCACAGATCCATCTCTGGGAAAAGGGCACGCCGTCCGCGCACCACCGGCAGGAGCCGTACTCGGCGGAGCAGGCAATTGCCGGCATGAACGCCGCCGGTGTCGACCGGGCGCTGATCCACCCGGTGTTGTGGGACCCGGACTCGAACGAACTGGCCGTCGACGCGGTGCGCCAGTATCCCGACCGCTTCGCGATCATGGGCTGGTTCTATCTCGACGATCCGAATGGCCGCGAAATCGTCGCGCACTGGAAGGAGCGGCCGGGCATGCTCGGTATGCGCTTTTATACCAACGAGCGGCACCCGCAATCCTGGTTTACCGACGGCTCCCTCGATTGGCTGTGGTCCGCTGCCGAGCGCGCCCAAGTGCCGGTGGCGCTCGGCGCGGCGATGTTTCTGCCGACCGTCGGCAACATAGCCGAGCGCCACCCCGGCCTGAAGCTGATCGTCGATCACATGGGCGTGCCCCGCGCTAGCAAAGGCGAAGCTGCCTACCGGTTACAGCCGGAACTGCTGGCCTTGGCGAAATACCCGAACGTGGCGGTCAAGGCGACGGGCCAGGCAGGCTACGCCGAAGACGCGTATCCCTTCCGCAGCCTCCATCCGCATCTGCGCCGCTGCTTCGACGCCTTCGGTCCAGAGCGGATGTTCTGGGGCACCGACATCACGCGGATGCCTTGCTCCTGGCGGCAATGCGTGACCCTGTTCACCGAGGAGCTGCCATGGCTGAAGGGCCGCGACCTCGAGCTGGTGATGGGCGAGGCCGTCTGCAATTGGATCGGTTGGCCCCTCCCTGCCGCGCGCTGAAGGGCAGTCCGGTGCCCTTCAAAACTTGCACGATCCGTCACACTCGTCGGCGAACAAGCTTCTGCCGCAGGCGCAAGGGCCGCGGTGAAATACAACCCTCGTGTCGGGCGCCGGGGCTGGTTGTTTGGGCAGCTTCTCCCGCCGCAGCTCTTCCAAGCGGCTACGGATCGTCTCGAAATCGTCGGCTGCGCGGGACCGTGACATGAAACCTCCGGATCTTGGCCTCACTCTCGCAGCATCGCCGCGACTTGGTCGAGGGCGCGGATGCGCGCATACATTTTCATTGCCGTGTCGAGGCTGTAGGCGTGCGCGGCGGCATCGCTGCTCCAGCAGCATTCGCGCACGACAACAGAGGCGAGATCGAGGTTGAAGGCCTCGCGGACGCTCGTCTCGACGCCGCGATTGGTGGCGCCGCCGCCGATGATGATCGTGTCGCGCCGCAGCATGTGCAGAAGCTCGGCGACACCGGTCCCGTAGAAGGCGCTCGGCCGGCGCTTCAGGAAGACGTAATCTTCGGGCCGCGGCGCGATCTCGTCGGGGAAGCCCGCCTCCGCTGTGCCCTCGACGGCGTTGGTGAGCGGCGGCACGCCGGTCTCGGCCGAAAGGTCGGTCGGCAACATGACGACGTCGGCGTTATCGGCGCGGCTGACCGGCGTCGTGTAGATGACCGGCACACCCGCCGCCCGCGCGGCCGCAATCATCCGCACCCAGGCGTTAAGCACCGGACGCATCGCCGTCCTTCGCGCGGGATCGGGCGGGGTCAGCGCGCGCCGGCAAACGTCGTAAGCGATCAGCGCGGCCCGGCGTCGGTCGATGCATTCGGGTTCCGCCATCGCAAGCTCCTCAGGTGATGCGGAGGGGCTGAGCCTAACCGTTCAGTGAGCGAAATCAATCGGCGTGCATTTTGCGGAGTTCGGCCTCGCGCAGCCACCGCGTATCCGCTAGCATCATCGCCCTCGCATGCATCCGAAAAGGAGACGGGTCATGGCGCACTCCTACAACGTCATCGATGCGGACGGCCATATCCTGGAGCCGCTCGATCTATGGGACAAATACATCGATCCCGCATTCTACGACCGCCGGCCGCGGTTCACGATCGACGAAAACGGCAAGGAGCGCCTGACGGTCGAGGGCAAAATGCTCGGCAATCCGCGCGGGATCGGCAGCCTCGGCTCGGTCGGCGTGCGGCAAGGCGACGTCAAGCTCGACAGCCTCAAATATGCCGAAGGGAAGAAAGGCGGGTTCGACCCGCACGCCCGCATCGTCGACATGGATGCCGACGGGATCGACGCCGCGTTTCTGTACCCGAGCCTCGGCTTGTTCGCAGGCGCCGTCGAGAACCCGGAGCTGGCGGCCGCGATGTGCCGCGCCTACAATCGCTGGCTTGCCGATTATTGCAAACCCTACCCCGATCGCCTGTTCGGGGTTGCGATGCTGCCGATGCAGTCGGTCGATCTGGCGATCGACGAGATGCGCTTCGCACGCGAAAAGCTCGGGATGCGCGGCGGGTTCCTGCGGCCGAACCCGTACCACGGCAACAAGATGATCAGCGACGCGATGTACGAGCCGTTCTGGACGGTGGCCGAGGAGCTCGACTTCTCGATCGGCTTTCACGAGGGCTCGACCACTGCGATGCCGACCGTCGGCGTCGACCGT
>JAFASL010000840.1 GCA_019244535.1 Alphaproteobacteria bacterium | reverse complement strand
TTGGCGGTGTCGACTTCCTTGCCTGACGGCACTAGGGGCATCTTGTACGTGTTCGGGAATTCGTTCTGCAGATACACGAACGAATTCACCGCCACCGTGGGTCCACAATTCGTGTCGGGATACGTCGTTCTGCCTTGATCAAGCTTCCCGAACTTGGTCGAATCGAGCTCGACATCGATAATGTACTCGAAGCTGGTGCCGCAAGCATTGCCGATGCGGTACCCAGAGCTGCGAGGAAGCAGAGGGCGGTGGAAGCGTGACCGATCCGAACTAGGTCCATGGCTAACTCCCGAACCTATGCGGTCTCTGCACTGATGGCTGCGATCGACCCGGTTGAGCGCTTTTCGCTTCTACCGCTCTACAGATTGTAGAGGCTGCGGAGCTGGCTTCTGAGTTGAGCCGCCGCGCTACAGCTAATGTCCGATGCCGCCCCCTTTTTCAATATCGGATTGAAGCGCAGACTCAAGGTGAGAATCAAGTATCAATCGGTCTCCCTCTTCGTAACGGGCTCGAAGCCGATCAGATGCGTAAATATTGCGGGTTCGCCAGTTTGGTAGGCTTGGCTCCCGCTGGCGCCCTTTCCAGCTATGCCGCTGTGCCGGATTTCCTACTACGCCACGAATAGCAATATATGGTTAATGAGTCGTGGTTCGCTGGTGACTTCTCGCTGGAGCGAAAGGGGCTCGAACCACCGGTTCCCGCGCGCGTGACGGCTTCGACGCTTTCCGTCCCTTGTCTGCGTGCTGAACGCGAGATGCGGGTGCAGCGTCAGCCGAAGGCGTCAGGCCGCCAGAATAGGTCGAGACTTTTCCGGAATAAGGTGCGGCGCCTGGAGGCGGGGAGAGGCTCTCAACAGAGTTCCAGTGGGCGGCCATGCCTGCCCGTACATAATGACTTACTGCTGCGTTTCGCTCGTCGGCCGACGCTCTTTTTATCGCGCCTCAGACCGCGACCCGTTGCTCCGTCCCGGGCGGTTGTGTGGCATAGAGCTTCCCATCGCGCTCTTCGAGGCGTCCGGCCCGTTTGTGTCGAGCAATCGCCGCGCCGACATGGTTTGGGCGAGCGCCTTTGCATGCAGCGGTGATTTCTTGCTGCGTCTTGCCGGTTGCCAGGGCAAGAACCTGATCGCTGAGGTTCGGCGAGCGGCGGCTGGCGCCAGCTGATTTTGTGGTCACATTGCGCCGGCGTCCGCGCAGTCTCGCTGGAGCAGCCGCCTTCACTCCCGTGGTCGGCATTTTGGCTGAGGACATTTTCCTTGCCTGCGTGCCCGTGCTGTAGCGCGCGAGCACACGCTCCGTTGCCTCCAGCTCACTGAGTTGACTGGTGAGCTTCTCACGCTGAGCATCGACCCGCGCGAGCGCTTCGCTGGCCCGCTGCTTCTCCTTGGTGATCTCTTCGAATGTCGACATTCTTTGCCCGCGGGATGTGAAGGTTGACCAGGATCGATCAATCTTTCTTTTGGCCGTCTATCACTACGATGCGCACTGCGCAATGGCGGAATGCCATCGAGCCCCTCCTCACGCCAGTGAGCGTTGCCACGGATGTGCCACGCTCGAGCACCTGCTGCTCGCGCTTAATCGAGGACCAAGACGCGGCCACGGTGTTGCTCGGCCAGCATGTTCGCGAGCGCCACGCAGCGCGCTGCCGGCGTCCAGTCGTCGAGGCCGCCGCTCAAGGCGAGCAGCGGCACAATGACCGGATTGCCATCCGGACTGCCACAGCCCGGATAGAGTCCGATGCTGGCCATGAGCCTACCGCCGCGAGCTGCCAGCTGCGCCCGCAACGGCCGCAATTCCACGTGGTCGCGCGCGACGTATACGGCGGTGCCGCCCACCGTGCGAAAAGCCGATCGCCGCTATCCGGTCGGGCCTGACGTCCGGCCATCCGGCCAGCAGCGCCGGTGCCACGAGGACGTCGCCGGCGCGGTCGCCGGCGGTCACGGCGTTGCTCGCGCAGACCTCGCTCTGGCCGCGTGCCGTAAAGCTGTCGAACTTGAAGGTCGCATATCCTTGTTGCTGCAGAAAGGCGACCCAGCCCGGCAACGAGCCGCCAGCCATGTTGGCGTCATAGCCCGAACAGCTGTGCAAGACGATGACGACCGGGAACGGCCCCGCTGTCGCCGGCTTTTCGAACCAGCCCGTCAGCTTGATCTGCCGGCCCTGATAATCGACCGGGACCGAAATCTCTTCTCTGAGTTTGGTCGGCTCTTCGGCGCTGGCGCTGACCATCCAGAGAGCGGATACGAGAAAGACGACGACAGCGAGTTTTCGCATCGTGGCTCCGACCCAAATCAGTAAGCGATAGACAGCTGACTTGGCAGAACCGTCGCCGGACGAACTCAGCCGCTCCGCATTCGGGACGGATTATAGGCCGGGAGAGGGATGAACTCACAAGACAGGCTGATCTGCTCGAGGCCGCCGCTTACGTCGAAGCTACAGCCGAACGGATGTACCGACACTCAGCCTGTTTACCTCTTGATTTCCCGAACAGAAGGCAAGTTACATTTCAGTGCAGCCAAGCCAATGCTGTTGCTTTTGGACGAGCTTCGCCGACCCGACGCGGGTCTCTCCCGGGTTTCCGGCTAGCCCCTGAGGCCTGGGCCAGATTGGGTGACAGTTCTGGGCTTTTTTCTCGGCAGCCTTGGAACCCGGAGGCGACCCTTTCGTGTTGCGCTATTGATGCGGGCCGAATGAGGAGTTTGCTCCCGCGTCGATTGTGTTCGGCAGGTAACTTGCAGCGATAAGGAGCAAGATTGGTAGGGGGACGAGCCGGAGCATGGCCAATCACCCAAGCGCGGAACTCCAAAGATTATCGGGGGAAGGCTCACGAAATCCGGCGATTTGCGGCGTGCGCCCGATCGTCAGACGTTCGTCTTCAACTGCTAGATCTAGCCGAGTTATTCGATCGCGTGGCCGCCCGTGTGGAAGCCAATACCCTCGCACATTTTCTGAAGCATTTTTAACCTTGGAGCGAACAACCCGGGTCCGGTATCGTCGAAGGCTGCGCAGCATCATCTAGAGCGAGGCGATGGATCGTCGTCTGTTTCTTTCCTTGGCTACCGGGTGTGCAGCATGGCCCCGAACGGCCCGTGCGGTTGCCCGGCCACCGGCACTGCGCCGGTTGCGCCTCTCTAATATCAATACTGGCGAGACTTTCGAAGGCGCTTATCGCAACGAGAAGGGTCCGATCGCTAGAGTAATCGACGAACTCTGCATTTTTCTGCGCGACCATCATTCCGGCGAGAAAACTCAGATCGACGTGGGTGTGATCGACTTTCTGACGGACGTCCTCGATGCGGTTGGCGAAACCCGCGCGACGATCCTGTCTGCTTATCGCACGGCAGAAACCAATGCGATTCTGGCGCGCACGGCTTTTGGCGTCGCCGAAAACAGTCAGCATATCTACGGCCGTGCTCTCGATCTACACCTGGGCTCAAGGCTCCGCGACGCGATGGTTGCGGCACGAGCGATGCAGCGTGGCGGCGTAGGCTGGTACCCTAGTTCCGGCTTTATCCACATCGATACCGGGCCAGTCCGTAACTGGACACTCGACGAGCATGGGCTCGATCACCTCCTGGAGTTTGATGGCCGCCGTCTCAGGATC
>JAFASL010000745.1 GCA_019244535.1 Alphaproteobacteria bacterium | reverse complement strand
ACCGTTGCGTTCGCAGGGACGGCATCGAAGGTCTTCTCTGCAGGCACCGACTCGCCAGTAAGCGCCGCTTCCTCGGTTCGTAAGTTCTTCGTATCGACGAGCCGCAGGTCCGCCGGAACCTTGTCGCCGGACTCGAGGAGGACGATGTCTCCCGGAACGAGTTCCTCCGCCGGAATCAGGCGCGTTTCACCGCCACGCACGGTGCGAGCTTCTGCGGAGAGCATGTTGCGGATCGAATCCAGCGCCTTCTCGGCCTTGCCCTCTTGGAAAAACCCGAGCAAGGCGTTGATGATCACGACCCCGAGGATGACTGCGGCGTCGAGCCACAGCCCGACCATCAGCTTTACAAAGCCGGCGCCCAGCAGGACATAGACCAGGATGTTGTTGAGCTGGGCAAAAAACCGCATCAGCGGGCCTCGCTGCTTCCCCTCTGGCAAGCGGTTAGGACCGTACTGGGAGAGCCGTCGAGAGGCCTCGGCCGCATCCAATCCCGTGACCGGATCGCTATTTAGCCGCCCGATTACTTGATCTGCCGGAACGGCGTGCCACGCGACGGTCTCCGTGCCAGAATTGGCACGCGCAGCCTCAGACATAACGGATCCTCCTCCCTCGCTCATTTCTGGCTTCATGCAGTTGCTGCCACAAACTGCACGTCTTTGAGGGATGCCAGATCATCGTAGGCATCGTCCATAATGCGGTCGGGCAACGTTACCTTCTTCTGCGGAACTTTTTTGTAGGGGACCAGGCTCAGCAGGTGGCGGATGCAATTTAGGCGCGCGCGCCGCTTGTCGTCCGAGGGAACGATATACCAAGGTGCGAAATTCGTATTGGTGGCGTTGAACATCGCGTCACGCGCTCGCGAATACTCAAACCATTTGCTGCGCGAGCACAGATCAGTGGGGCTCAGCTTCCACTGACGGAGTGGATCTTCGATGCGGGCAAGGAACCGGCGCTTTTGCTCCTCCTCACTGACCTCCAGCCAGTATTTGACGAGCTGGATGCCGCCATCGACAATGAACAGCTCAAACTCTGGGCAAACCTTGAGAAAGCGGTGGTATTGCTCGTCTGTGCAGAAGCCCATAACGCGCTCGACGCCCGCCCGGTTATACCAGCTGCGGTCAAAGATCACGATCTCGCCCGCCGTCGGCAGGTGGGCGACGTAGCGCTGTAGATACAGTTGCCCCTTCTCTCGATCTGACGGCGCCGGCAGCGCCACGACACGGAACACGCGCGGACTGACCCGCTCGGTTATGGCCTTGATCGTCCCGCCCTTGCCGGCAGCATCTCGGCCTTCAAAAACCACGACCACCCGCAAGCCCTTGTGCTTGACCCAGTCCTGCAATGCGCACAGCTCCACCTGAAGCTTGCGCAGCTGCTTCTCGTATTCCTTGCGCTTCATTGGCTTCCCTTAGATAGCGGCGGGTTGGTTCCCGGAGGCAATTCTCATCGGCTCGGCAAGCCGCCATGCATGATAAAATGTCCCGTCCGCCCAGCCGCGCAAGTCAAGGCCGCTGCGGGCCGTCTCCGCCGGGGTACGTTGCAGGGCGACGTCTTGCAATATCTTGTCGCGTCCGGTCGTGCGTTCGTCGGCAAGCTGGTTGGAAGCGTCCCCGATCGCCTTGAACACCGCCGCCTTGGGCGCCGCTTCGGGGTGCTTCGTGATGTCGAGCCACGCAGCGAGGGCTCGTGCGCCTTCGTCGAAACCAGCCGGGGGCTGCCAACCACTCGCATCCGGCGGCACGCGGGTGACGGCGTCATGCAGTTGGTTCAGATGATCAAGCGCGTGGCAGAGCCGAACGAGACGAGGCTCGAATGCGCCCAAATCAAGTGTTTCGAGCGACAGGGACTGCAGGAACTGCTCTATCTGCCGGACTGCATCGACCGGTGGACCATATCGGACGGGTTCACCGATGAGCCGACGGCGCACGGCGTCGACCGAACCATGCGCAAGTTCCAGAACGGCGCGCCAGGCGGCCTCGAGCGCGACAGCCCCTCCTGCCTCAGCGAGAACCGGGTCGAGGCGGGTGACAGCCGTCTCGATGCCTGAGCCGGTGATCCGCTCGATGATATGCGAGAAGCGATCAAGCCATGGATAGAACGCAAGAATCCCAACCAATTTAAAAATGCTGCTGAACGCTGTCCAGGGCCAGCACGCCATTGGGCTCGTCGAACTGAGCGCTGACCCAACGAGCCACTGCCACTATCGGGGCGAGGAGCACGATCCCGATGATGCCGACAGAAACGTTGTACACTATGTGCGCCATTGCCGCGCGCCGCACCGCCAATCCGGCGCCGATTGCCACCAGTGCGCTCGTCGCGGCGGTTCCGACACTCTGGCCGACAATCATTGCGCAGGCTTGTTCAAAGGTCAGCGACCCCGCATGCACGGTTACGAGTGTGGCCGCCGCGGCACTCGAACTCTGCATCACAACCGACATCAAGATCCCGACTCCGGCGAGGATCCACTGCCAGCCGAAACCGCTTCCGCCAATGGCGTCGAGGTTCCACGAAATCCCTTCCATTCCCGTCTGCAGGTAGTCGATGCCGATGAAGAGCAGTCCGAATCCGGCCAGGATCGCTCCCGCCGAACGCGTTTTGCCCTTGGCAATAATCCAGAGAAAGGCACCGATACCGAGCATCGGCGGAGCAAAAGCAGATATCCGCAAGCGAAACCCGAATATCGCTACCAGCCACGGCGTCGAGGTCGTGCCGAAAGTCGCGCCAATGATTACGCCAACGGACTGGGCGAAGGTGACCAATCCGGCGCTGACAAAGCCAATGATGGTCAGCGTCGTCGCGGTTGAGGATTGAATCAGGACAGTAAACAGTGCACCGGAAACGACCGCGCTCAAATCGGCCGCCCACCATCGCCTGAAGCGCACGCCGCAGGGAGTCGCCGGCAAGACCCTTCAGCCCCTCGGTGAGGTGGTGGATTCCGAGCAGGAAAAGACCCAGTCCACCCACCACTGCCACATACTTATCCATCGCTCCCCTTTAGCCGACAATTCGATTCGATCCGTCGTATCAGGGCGACAACAAAAATAGACCCCGTTTGCAGCCAATCTTCGGGTCTCGTGGGCTGCGACCGGTCGTTGCGGCTAATCGAACCTATCTCGGTCATCGTTATTTGTCTCATCTGACCCCATCTCCCGGTCGCTGCGGCGCAGGTGGCGCCTAAGCAACCTGACGGACATCGCTGGCGGAATTCGGCACAAGATAAGTGGCCAAGTGAGCGTCAATTGCATCCATCGTTCTCTCGTTGGCGGGGACGGCGCGGAATCCAATAAGGCCGTCCGGCCGTACGAGGATGGCGCGCTATTGGACATACCAGCCTCAGTCGCATCGAACTGTGGGCTTACAGCGTCTCGTCGAGTTGTTCGCGCGCTTCGGCGTTACGCCGATACGCTATGCCTTCGATCAGCTCATCGCTCGCACCCGGGCGGCGGT
>JAFASL010000647.1 GCA_019244535.1 Alphaproteobacteria bacterium | reverse complement strand
CTCTTCAACCCCGAAGCCGTCAAGGGCAAGGCATTCGAGACTCTCCGTCAGCTCGCCGTAAAGGGCAGTCAACGCCGGCCTCTGGTTCTGGTGCTCGAAGACCTGCACTGGGTTGACAAGATCTCGGAAGAGTTTCTCGGCTTCCTCGCGGAGAATGTCCGCACCAGCCGGGTTCTTTTGCTCGCGACCTATCGGCCGGGCTATCGCCCTCCCTGGATAGACAAATCCTATGCCGGCCAAACCCCGCTCCAGCCGCTGTCGCGCGACCACAGCATGCAGATGGTCCGCTCGGTCCTCCGGACGGAGCAGCTGATTGACCTAGTGACCCAGGAAATCGTCTCCAAAGGCGACGGCAATCCGTTTTTTCTAGAGCAATTGGCACTGCACGCCGGCGAGGCGCGTGACCTGCGCACGGACCTCATGGTGCCCGACACGATTCACGACGTCGTGATGGCGCGTATCGACCGGTTGCCGGACGACACCAAACGGCTTCTGCAGACGGCCGCAGTGATCGGCCGGGAATTTCCGCTGCGGCTGTTGAACGCCATGTGGGAGGGCACGGGGTCGACCGAAGAGCATTTGCGCGAGCTGAGCCGTCTCGAATTCGTCTATGAACGCGTCGAAACCGAGGGGTCGGTCTATGTCTTCCGCCATGCGCTGACGCAGGAGACCGCCTATGGCAGCCTCCTCGAACGGCATCGCCGCGTCTATCATGGCGCGGTCGGCCAAGCGCTCGAAGGCCTATACAGCGGCCGTGCCGAGGAGGTCGCCGAGCTCCTGGCGCTCCATTTTGGCCGCAGCAACGAGGCCGAAAAATCGGTCGATTACGCAATTCTCGCCGGCGAGAAGTCGCAGCGTCGCTGGGCCAACAGCGAGGCCGTTGCCTATTTCAACGATGCGCTGCATCGCCTCGAACTGCTGCCGGATATTGAACCCAACCGGTTGCGCCGCATTGACGCCGTGCTGAAACAGGCCGAGGTCAAATTCGCGCTCGGCCAACATGCCGACCACATCGCGGCCCTCGACCGGATACGCCCGCTCATCGAGCAGAGCGACGATCCGCGCCGCCGTGCGACTTGGTACTACTGGCGCGGCTTCTTGGGGATACTGACAGGCGGTGAAGTTCAGGCGGCGATCGACCAGAGCCTGCAGGCGGTGGCGACCGCGTCGGCCGCTGGTCTCGATGAAATCCGAGCCTACGCCGAAGCCTCGCTGGCGCAGATCTACGTGATCGCCGGAAGCTTGCGCGAGGCGATCGAAGTCGGCGAACGCGCTCTCAGCACGTTCGAGACTCTCGGCAATCTCTGGGGGGCATTCCGGACCATCTGCCAGATACAGCCGGCAGCACTGGCATTGGGAGAATGGCAGGCGAGCCTAGATTATTGCCGCCGCGCGCTGGAACACGGTGAGACGCTCAAGGACCTCCGCATCAAGGTGGTGGGCCTATGGCGCACCGGCGCGGTGCACGTCCATCGCGGGGATGCAAAGCAAGGCATAGAATGTTGCGATGAGGCGCTCGCGCTCGGCGCGCTGCCGTTCGACGCCGCAATGGCGAGGGCGGTGCGCGGCTATGGAAAGATCAAGGCCGGACAGCTCGACGCCGGCATCGCCGATCTCGACGAGGCGGTCGCCTGGTTCGCCAATCTTCGCCTGCGCTACACTTACGCCCGTTACGCCGTGTGGCTCGCCGAGGGCCATCTGCGCCGCGGTGAGCGCGCCGCGGCGCGCGACCTGATCGAAGACGTGCTGCGGACGAGCCGCAATACGGGCTACCTGCAGATGGAAGGAGTGGCGTCCTGGCTCATGGGCGAATGTCTCGCAGCCGAGTCCCCGGCTGCCGCCGAACCCTATGTCGAAAGGGCGATGGCGATCCTCGAGCGCATCGGTGCCCGCAACGACCTCGCCCGGGCGATGATGACTCGCGCCGCCTTGCGCCAAGCCGCAGGCGACATCGCGACAGCCCGGCAGCTCCTGGACGGGGCCGAGGCGATTTTCCAAGCGCTCGGCACACTCGACGAACCCGTCCGCGTCCAAGCCGCCCGCGCCGCGCTTGGGCGCGGTTCGGCGATACGCTTGCTCGAGGGGAGCTCCTGACGGGAAGCCTCAAAACGCTAGAAGCGTACAGGCCACTCCGATAAACTATCGTCGGTTTCGCAGTGGATCTAACTTGTGAGCTTGGCCGAGCGCTGATCGACCGAGAATAAATCGGCGCCAACAGCCGCGATTTAGGCGAAACAAGGAAAAATTGATGAAGCTCGGCCATCTGACATTTGCCGGTTTTGTCTGTCTTATCATCGGAGCCTGCGAGCCGGTCTCGACCCAGGCTCCGGTGACCGAGGCGCCGCCTCAAGCTCCAGTGCCGCGGACCTGTGATCACAACTCCACCGGCCATGATTTTGTCTCGGCCAAGGTTTTCCTTCTCTCCCCCGCCTTCGACCCAAAAAGCGGAGCGGCACCCGGCCCCTCGGAGATCGTACGGAATGTCGCTCCGACCGACCCATATTGGAACGATCTCACCGCCGCGTTCGATACAGCACCCGATTTCTTCAGGGACAAGCTCTGCAGCCTGGATGGAATATTCGTCGTTCAAAACACCTGCGCTTCCACCGGCTGTACCGTAAACGATGTAATCGACCATTCCTGGGGATTTCGGCAGCAAATCTCGCCGCCCAAGAGATACATCGCCACATCTGCGGCGCTTTGGGAAAACGGATCAGCCCCGAACTTCTCCACTTACAAGAACTTGCGGCTCCGCACTGTCTTGACGCGGCTGCATGGCAATGGACGGAGCTGGTTCAACCAGCCCGGCCGGCAATCGCCGCAATTTGTGTCATCCTCTCCCGACACCGCCGCTATGACCATGCTTGCTGTTCTAGCGCACGAGACGGGCCACGTGTTATGGTT
>JAFASL010000629.1 GCA_019244535.1 Alphaproteobacteria bacterium | reverse complement strand
GCGCCGGGGTCATCACCTCTGCCGGGGACAGCCTGCAGATCCGCTTGTTTGGGCACGGCGCGCACGGCTCGATGCCGCAGGCCAGCATCGACCCGGTGGTGATGGCGGCGGCAACGGTCATGCGCTTGCAGACCATCGTTTCCCGCGAACTCGCCGCGGCCGAAGCCGTCGTGGTCACGATCGGCTCACTGCAGGCCGGCATCAAGGAGAACGTCATTCCCGACGAGGCCGTCATCAAGCTCAACGTGCGCAGCTTCGATGAGGGGGTGCGCAAGCGCGTGCTGGCCCCGATCGAGCGGATCGTCAAAGCCGAGGCCGCAGCCTCGGGCGCTCCCCGGCCACCGGAGATCACGCCGCTCGACCGCCATCCGGTTGCGGTCAACGATCCCGCGGCCAGCCAACGCGTCGCCGACGCGTTCCGCCGACATTTTTCCGCCGACCGGGTGCGCGAGACCGGGCCGGCGTCGGCCAGGGAGGATTTCGGATCGTTCGGCGCCGAATGGCACGTCCCGTCAGTGTTCTGGTTCGTCGGCGGCACCGACCCCGAGCATTATGCGAAAGCCAAGCAGGCGGGCAGGCTCACCGAGATCCCGACCAACCATAGTCCACGCTTTGCGCCCGTTATCCATCCGACCTTGCAGACCGGCGTCGAGGCCTTGATCATCGCGGCACGCGCTTGGCTGGCGCGATAGCGCCGCCAAGCGGCCGATCGGGGTCGGTCCGGGAGCGCAGAGCGGCGGGTCGCCCGTTGGCACGGGAGAGCCCACGATGGAAATGCTCCTGTTGGTGTTCGACCTGGCGGGCACCTTCGTCTTTGCACTGAGTGGGGCGATGGCGGGTATCAGACACCGGCTCGATCTGTTCGGGGTTCTGGTCCTCTCGTTCGTGTCGGGCAATACCGGGGGCATTACCCGCGACCTGCTAATCGGCGCGGTGCCGCCGGCGTCAATCAGCGACTGGCGATATCTGGCAATTTCGCTGCTTGCGGGAATCGTCACCCTTTGGCAGCCGTCTGTCATCGCCCGGCTTCGCAGCCCGGTGCTCATATTCGACGCCGCAGGGCTGGCGCTTTTCGCCGTTGCCGGCACGCAAAAGGCACTAGCCTTCGGGCTCAACCCGGTCATGGCCCCATTCCTCGGCATGCTGACCGGGATCGGCGGCGGAATGATCCGCGATGTCCTCGTAGCCGAGATTCCCATCGTGTTGCGCGCCGATCTTTACGCTGTCGCCGCCCTGGCCGGTGCGGCTGTGGTCGTGATCGGCGCCGCATTGCGGCTCCCGCCGACCGCGGTGACGATTGCGGGCGCGGTTCTCTGCTTCGGGCTTCGGTTCGTGGCTATTCGCCGCGGCTGGCACCTTCCCGTCGCCGAGGGCCTCGGCCAAGCGGCCATTAACGCGGGTGCAGCAAAGGATCAGCAGGATGATGGCCCGAGAAGGCTCTGAGATACCCGAGAAGGCTCTGAGATATATGCGGATCCGGCAACGGCAATGAGGTGTGGTTGCCGCGGTGCAGCGCTACATTGACGAGAATGGATTATTGTAATATACGCAATTGTGTAATTAGCACAGAGGATCCGTTGCATCGGCTTTCACCTGATCTCGTCCTGATAAAACAGGTAAAACAGGAGCGGTGGCCGCACGCGAGCGAGCATTTCCGGGGAGTGCCGGAGTGGCAGGAGCCTGTTTGACCATCGCATCACGAAGGCAGTGGATCGGATCGTCCCCTGCACGGCCATGCGATGGCGCGCTGGAATGAGCGCCGCGCAACCAGCGGCGGTGCAGTCCCCGCTTTTCGGCTGGGTTGGTAGCGCATCCGGCACTCTGCAGGCTGCGGTCCCGGCGTTGCTGTTTGGATTGCGGCTATGGGCGTCGGTCTGTCTCGCGCTCTATGTCGCGTTCTGGCTCGAGCTCGACACCCCGTCCTGGGCCGGGACAACCGCAGCCCTGGTTTGCCAGCCGCATCTCGGGGCGTCGCTGCGCAAGGGCTGGTACCGTCTGATCGGCACCTTGGTGGGGGCGGTCGCGATTGTCGTCATCACGGCCTGCTTTCCGCAGGATCGTGCGGCATTTTTACTTGTGCTGGCGCTGTGGGGCGCCGGCTGCGCTCTGCTCGCTAACCTGCTGCGAAATTTCGCGTCTTATTCCGCGGCATTGGCCGGTTACACCGTCGCGATCATCGCGAGCGACCAACTCGGCGCTACGGGCGGCCTCAACGGGCAGGCTTTTATGCTTGCGGTCACCCGGGCCAGCGAGATCTGCATCGGCATCGTCTGCGCCGGCATCGTCCTGGCGGGAACCGATTTCGGCGGGGCGCGGCGCCGTGTTGCGAGCCTCTTCGCGCAACTCTCGGCTGAGATCGCTTGCCGCTTTAGCGGCACATTGGCCGACGCCGGCACCCAATTCGAGCAGACCCAGACGATCCGGCGCGAGCTCTTGCGCCGGGTCGTCGCACTCGACCCGGTTATCGACGAGGCGCTCGGTGAATCTTCGGAACTCCGGTACCACTCCCCCGTCCTGCAGAATGCTTTAGACGGTCTCGTCAGGGCACTCGCCGGCTGGCGCACGGTGGCGGTTGTTTTGGCGCGATCGCGTCAGCAACAGGCTAGACAAGAGGCGGGGACCTTGCTGGCAGAGGTGCCGGAACAGCTTCGCGCGAAGCCTGGGGAGGATGAGGCGGCACGCTGGCTCACCCACCCGGCGCGCTTGCTCCAGGCCTGCGATGCCGCGGTACGGAAGCTATTCGCCGTGCCGGCGGCGATACCGTCGCTGCGGCTGCTCGCGGATCAAGCGGCCGAAACGCTGGCCGGCATTTCGCAGGCGCTGATCGCGCTCGGCCTGCTCGTTGCCGATCCCGCCTGGCCGGTTTCCCGCATTCGCGGCCGGCGCCGCTTGCGCATCCCCGATTGGCTGCCGCCGCTGGTCAACGCCGGGCGCGTCTTTGTCGTGATCGGCGCGGCGCAGCTCTTCTGGATCGTCACCGCGTGGCCGGGCGGCGCCAACGCGATTACCTTTGCTGCGATCATTGTCATACTGTTCGCGCCGCGCGCGGACCAGGCCTACAACATCGCGATCGGCTTCATGATCGGCAGCGTTCTGACCGTGGTCATTGTCGCGACCCTGCTTTTTGCGGTGCTGCCGAATGTCGAGACCTTTGCCGGTTTCTCTTTGATCATCGGGTTGGTGCTGGTGCCGGTCGGTTTGGTTTTCGCCGTACAGTGGCAGCCCGCCGTCTTTACCGGAATGATAACGGTCTTTGTTCCGCTACTGGCACCCACCAATCCGATGAACTACGACACGCAGCAATATTATAATACGGCTCTGACGATCATCGCCGGAGCCGGTGCGGGTGCATTGTCATATCGTCTGCTGCCGCCGCTGTCGCCCGCCTATCGGAGCCGCCGACTGTTGGCGTCGACGTTGCGCGATCTGCGCCGCCTGGCGACCAGTCCGCTGCCGGACACGGCCCAGGACTGGGAGCAACGCATGTTTGCGAGATTCGCGTTGCTGCCGGATCAGGCCCAACCACTGCAACGCTCATGGCTGACCGCGGCGTTGTCGGCAGGCAGCAAGATCATTCAGCTTCGCCACCTTTGCCCCGGGTTCGGGTTGAGTCTTGAGCTCGATGCGGCCCTCGAGGCCGTCGCCGGTGCGGACGGCGCCCGGGCGACCGAAAAACTCGCCGAGATCGACGCTGAGCTGAGCGCTCGGCCAGGAGACGCGGCACTTAGGGCGCGCGGCCTGATCCTTGCGATCTCTGCGACGCTCACCCAACATGCCGCTTACTTCGGCGCAGGAGCACCGGTGTGAGGTTCAGCGAGGTCGACCTGTTTGGCGTCTATGTCGCGCCGATTTCGGTCATCATGGTCGCCGCGTGGTTCGCCACAATCTGGTTGCGATGGGGTGCGGCCCGGTTTGGCCTGTTGCGCTACGTCTGGCATCCCTCACTGTTCGTCTTCGCCGTTTACATGATTGTGCTGTCCTCGCTCGTCCTGCTCATCGCGGCGCGCTGAGTTCGCGATGTCCGACAGCAAAACCGAGTCAAAGCTCGAAACGGCGTCAGACAGTTTCGCGCCGGTGTGGGCACCCGAGCCCGCACATCGCGAAAAGCCCAGGCGACGTATGCGGATCTTGCCTTTGCTGATCACCTTGGCGGTGATCGCCGTCGCAGTGGTGCTCAGTCGGGCGATGTGGGACGCCTATATGGGGTCGCCGTGGACGCGCGACGGTACGGTGCGCGCCTATGTTGTGACAATGGCGCCTGAGGTCGCCGGGCGCATCGTACAATTGCCGGTCGCCGACAATCACTTTGTGCACAAAGGCGATCTTTTGATGGTTATCGACCCGACCAATTACAGGATCGCGGTAAGTCTGGCAGAGGCAGCGGTGCAGCAGGCTCAAGCCAACGCCCAGAACGCCGAGAGAGAAGCCAAGCGTCGGCAGGAGTTGACGACACTGGCAGTAACGGTGGAAGAGAAGCAAACCTATTCGACCAGTGCGGTCGCCGCCCAAGCCCAATATCAACAGGCACAGGCCAATCTGGATCAAGCGCGAGTGAATCTGGAACGCACCGAGATTCGCTCGCCGGTCAATGGCTGGGTAACAAACCTATTGGCGCAGCTCGGCGACTACGCCAATGTCGGACAGAACATAATCTCGCTCGTTGATGCCGATTCATTCTGGGTCGACGGGTATTTCGAGGAAACCAGCCTCGAGCCGATCCAGGTTGGCGACCCTGCCAGCATCAAACTGATGGGCTACAGCCGGCTTCTCCATGGACACGTCGACAGCATCGCGCGCGGCATCAATGTCGCCAACGCTCAGCCCAATGGGCAAGGGCTCGCTACGGTCAACCCGATTTTCACCTGGGTGCGCCTCGCGCAGCGGATCCCTGTACGCATCCACATCGACGAGGTGCCCGAGGGCGTGGTGCTCGCGGCGGGAATGACCGCCACTGTGCAGATCAATCCAAGACCACGCAGCTAAGCCGAGGGCATGCGCGACGGGGCTCCCGGATCGCCGTCATCCGCCTCTGCCGGGTTCGCCCTTCGCGATCGGCTCGGCATAGTACTGCTGGAGGGTGACCTTGATGCACACCGCGACCGGCACCGCGAGCAGCAGGCCGACGACGCCAAAGAGGATCGCGCCGCAGACAAACGACATGATCACGACGACAGGGTGGATCCGCGCGGCTTCTCCGAGCACGATCGGGCCGACGAGATTGTCGATCGACAGGCGCAGCGCGATGGCGAACCCAAACAGAAAACCCGCGGCCCAGATGCCGCTTTGCTGGATTGCGACGAGCCCGACGATGCTGGCCGAAGCAAA
>JAFASL010000552.1 GCA_019244535.1 Alphaproteobacteria bacterium | reverse complement strand
GCTGTCACGCGCTTATATCGGGGTCGGCTCCCTTGGCACGCGGTCGGAAATTGCCGGCGAGTTGATCCGGCTCAACGGCACCACCGCGCAAAAGGAGCGCTGGCTGCCGGCGATCGCGTCCGGCGCGGTAGTGCCGACCGCCGTCTTCACCGAGCCCAACACTGGCTCCGACCTCGCCAGCCTTTCGACCCGGGCGGTCCGGGAGGGCGAGATCTATCGCATTCACGGCGCGAAGACCTGGATCACGCACGGCGCCCGCTCTGATTTGATGACCCTCCTGGCGCGCACCGATCCCAGCGAGCGGGGTTATGCCGGCCTCAGCATGTTCCTCGCCGGGAAGCCGCGCGGCAATGACGAGGATCCGTTTCCCGCCGCGGGCATGAGCGGTACCGAAATCGCGGTGCTCGGATATCGCGGGATGAAAGAATACGAGATTGCCTTCGACGGTTTCGCGGTGCCCGCCGAAGGATTGCTCGGCGGGGTCGAAGGCCAGGGCTTCAAGCAGTTGATGGCGACATTCGAGAGCGCCCGCGTGCAGACCGCCGCGCGCGCCGTCGGGGTCGCCCAGAACGCGCTCGAACTAGGGCTCGCCTATGCGCTGGAACGTGTGCAATTCGGCAAGAAGCTGATCGCCTTTCCGCGGGTTGCCGGCAAGCTCGCTCTAATGGCGGCCGAGACGATGGCGGCCCGCCAGCTGACCTACTTCGCGGCGCGCGAAAAAGACGGCGGCCGGCGCTGCGACATCGAGGCCGGCGTGGCCAAACTGCTTGCCGCCCGAATCGCTTGGTCGAACGCCGACAATGCACTGCAGATCCACGGCGGCAACGGCTATGCGCTCGAATACCCGATCAGCCGCGTGCTGTGCGACGCGCGGATCCTCAACATCTTCGAAGGCGCCGCGGAGATCCAGGCGCAGATCATCGCCCGCGGTCTTCTGTCGGGCAGGAACTAGGGAACGCCGCTCCGCGCCGCACTCTGGTTCCCGCCGGCGGCAGGGGCCATATTCGCCGAATGACCACCTTTTTGACGGTTTTGCTCATTCTGGCGATGCTCGGCACGTTGGCCGTGCTCGGACTTGGTGTGGTCCAGCTGTTTCGCGGCGGTGATCCGCGGCGTTCCAACAAGCTGATGCAGTCGCGCGTCATCATGCAGGCCTTGGCCTTGGTGCTCCTGGCGATGCTGATGCTGCTGGCCCGGCATTCGTGATGGTGCGGCTGACACGGATCTACACGCGGGGCGGGGACGGTGGGGAGACTTCTCTCGGTGACGGCTCCCGCGTCCCGAAGCATGCGTTGCGAGTAGCCGCCTACGGCACCGTCGACGAGGCCAATGCGGCGATCGGGATTGCGCGCCTGCATGCCGACCCGGCGGCGGACGAGATGCTCGGCCGCATCCAGAACGATCTCTTTGACCTCGGCGCCGATCTCTGCACTCCAGAAGATGGCCGGCGTGCGGCTGGCGCTTTACGCACCTCTGCCGCGCAAGTCGAGCGGCTAGAGCGCGAAATTGACGCGATGAACGCGAGCTTGCGGCCGCTCGACTCGTTCATTCTGCCGGGGGGAACGGCGGCGGCGGCATATCTCCATCTCGCCCGCACGGTTACCCGCCGCGCCGAGCGGCTCGTGAGCGAACTCGCCCGCACCGAGCCGCTCAATCCCGAGGCGCTCAAATACCTCAATCGCCTCTCCGACTACCTTTTCGTGCTCGGCCGCCATGTCAACGACAACGGCGCCCGCGATGTCCTCTGGATCCCCGGCGCCAACCGCTGAGCGCAGTACCGACAGGCCACGGAGCTGATGGAGTCTTGCCTTCGCCGTGGGCGCGTGCACTATTCGGGTGCGCTCGGCGCGTGAAACCGGCTTAAAGGCGAGGAGGAGATGAAAGCGCTGGTCGCGGTCAAGCGGGTCATCGATTACAACGTCAAGATCCGGGTCAAGGCCGACAAGACCGGGGTCGAAACCGCCAACGTCAAGATGTCGATGAACCCATTCGATGAGATTGCCGTCGAGGAGGCGTTGCGGCTGCGCGAGGCGGGGATCGTCAGCGAGATCATTGCCGTGTCGCTGGGGGTCGCGCAGTGCCAGGAGACGATCCGGACCGCATTGGCGATGGGGGCCGATCGCGGCGTCCTCGTGCAAACCGATGCCGAATTGCAGCCGCTCGCTGTCGCCAAGCTGCTGAAGGCGGTGATCGTGCAGGAAAACCCCGAGATCGTGATCATCGGCAAGCAGGCGATCGACGACGACTGCAACCAGACCGGCCAGATGCTGTCGGCTCTGCTCGGCTGGCCGCAGGCAACCTTCGCGTCGAAGGTCAAGATCAGCGACGGTCACGCCGAAGTCACGCGTGAGGTCGATGGCGGGCTCGAAACCGTCTCGATCAAATTGCCGGCGGTGATCACGACGGATTTGCGGCTCAACGAACCGCGCTACGCCTCGCTGCCCAACATCATGCGGGCGAAGAAAAAGCCGATCGCAACGACGACGCCGGAGGCGCTCGGCGTCGATGTCGCGCCGCGTCTCGCCGTGCTCAAGGTCGAGGAGCCGCCAAAACGCGAAGGCGGGCACAAGGTCGGCTCGGTCGCCGAACTTATCGACAAGCTGAAAACAGAGGCGCGGGTGATCTGATGGCCGCTCTCGTCATTGCCGAACACGACAACCGGGCGCTGAAGCCCGCAACCCTCAACGCGGTGGCGGCGGCGCACGAAATTGCCGCAGGGGAAATCGACATCCTGGTTGCCGGCAAGGATTGCCGCGGCGTCGCCGAGGCGGCTGGCAAGGTTGCGGGAGCGAGAAAGGTGTTGCTTGCTGACGATGCCGCTTATGAGCATGGGCTCGCTGAGAATCTGGCGCCGCTCGTCGTCCGGCTCGCCGGGAATTATTCGCATCTGCTGGCGACCGCCACCACCTCCGGTAAAAACCTGATGCCGCGCGTGGCGGCGCTGCTCGATGTAATGCAGATCTCGGATATCAGCGCGGTTGTTTCGCCCGACACCTTCGTGCGGCCGATCTACGCCGGTAACGCGCTGGCAACCGTGCAGTCCAAGGACCCGGTCAAAGTCATCACGGTGCGCGGGACAGCCTTTCCGCCAGTCGAGGCCACCGGGGGCTCAGTGCCGATCGAGGCGGTCGAAACCACCGGTGCGGCGGGGCTCTCGGAGTTCGTCGGTGCGGAGCTGTCGAAATCGGAGCGGCCTGAATTGACCAGCGCCCGGATCATCATCTCGGGCGGCCGCGGCATGCAATCCGGGGACAATTTCCATCTGTTGGAGAAAGTCGCGGACAAGCTTGGCGCGGCCGTCGGGGCCTCGCGCGCCGCCGTCGATGCGGGGTTTGTGCCCAATGACTACCAGGTCGGGCAGACCGGCAAGATCGTGGCGCCCGAACTTTACATCGCGGTCGGTATTTCCGGGGCGATCCAGCACCTTGCCGGAATGAAGGATTCGAAAGTCATCGTCGCAATAAACAAAGACGAGGAAGCACCGATTTTTCAGATCGCCGATTACGGCCTGGTCGGGGATTTGTTCAAGATCCTTCCTGAACTGGCGGACGAGCTCGAGCGCCGCCAGTGAGCGCGGATCCGGCTTTGCTCGACCGCCTGGGCCGCATCGGCGTCGTCGGTGCGGGCCAGATGGGCGGCGGTATCGCTCATGTATGCGCGCTCGCCGGCATCGATGTGGTGATCACCGACATCGATGATGAGGCGCTGCAGCGCGGTCGCCAGGCCATCGACCGCAATCTGTCCCGCCAGGTCGCGCGGGGCACGATACGCGAAGACGACAAGGACGCCGCGCTCGCACGCATTCAGATGGGGCTCGATTACGCACTGTTCGCGGATTGCGGCATGGTGATCGAGGCGGCAACCGAGAAGGAAGACATCAAGCGCGAGATCTTCAAGAAGCTGACACCGGCCCTGAAGCCGGATGCGCTGATCGCCACCAACACCTCGTCGATCTCGATCACCAGGCTCGCCTCCGCGACCGACCGGCCCGGCAAGTTCATCGGCATGCATTTCATGAACCCCGTGCCGGTGATGACGCTGGTCGAGCTGATTCGCGGCATCGCTACAGATGAGGAAACCTTCGCGGTAACCCGCAACCTGGCGCTGAAGCTCGGCAAGACCCCGGTCGCCGCCGAGGATTTCCCGGCGTTTATCGTCAACCGCATCCTGTTGCCGATGGTAAACGAGGCGGTCTACACGCTCTACGAGGGCGTCGGCTCTGTCGAAGCGATCGATACCGCGATGAAGCTCGGCGCCAACCACCCGATGGGGCCGCTTGAATTGGCCGATTTCATCGGGCTCGACACCTGCCTCTCGGTCATGCAGGTGCTCTATGAAGGGCTGGCCGACAGCAAGTACCGGCCCTGCCCGCTGCTGGTCAAATACGTCGAGGCGGGCTGGCTCGGCCGCAAGGCGAGGCGCGGCTTCTACGACTATCACGGAGATAAGCCGGTTCCGACCCGCTAACCCCAACAATCATCGCAACGTCTTGCTCAGGCACGGTGAATTCGTTATCAAGCCGTCACATTCGCGTGCTATTCCGGCCCGCGAGCGTCGTTAGCGGGACGGGTGTTTCGTGACGGTAAGTCTGGACAATTGCCCAGCTTTGGTGCTGAACGCGGACTTTCGCCCGCTCAGCTATTTTCCGCTTTCATTGTGGTCGTGGCAGGATGCGGTCAAAGCGGTCTTTCTAGAGCGCGTCAACATCATCGATCACTACGCTATTTGCGTGCGCAGTCCCTCCCTGGAGATGCAGCTGCCGAGCGTCGTCTCGTTAAAGGAATACGTGCCGGCCGCCCGCAACCCGGCTTTCACGCGGTTCAATGTCTTTCTGCGCGACCGGTTTACCTGCCAATATTGCGGCGAGCCTTATCCCTCGCACGATCTGACCTTTGATCACCTGGTGCCGCGTTCGCGCGGCGGCCGCACGATTTGGACCAACGTCGTGACCGCCTGCGGCACCTGTAATCTATGGAAGGGCAACCGCCTGCCGCGGGAGAGCGGGATGTATCCGCGCCATCGCCCGGTCCAGCCGACAACCTACATGCTGCAGGAAAACGGCCGCGCCTTCCCGCCCAACTACTTGCATGAGAGTTGGCGCGACTATCTCTACTGGGATACCGAGCTCGACCCGTTCTGATCTTTACCGGCCGAGAAGCCTCCAACTCAGCCTTTGACGCCGCCCATCGTCAGACCGGCCGTCATACGGCGGCGAACCACGTAATAAATTGTGATGGGCAGGATGGCGTATACGATTGCCGTCGCCATCATCAGGTTCCACGGCGCCTCATCACTGTTGAGAAACTGCGCCAAGGCCACCGGCACGGTCATGCTGTGTTTGTCGGAGAGCAGCAAGAATTGATAGAGGTATTCGTTCCAGGCGAGCAATAGTGCGTATGTGCCGATCGCAACCAATGCCGGCGCCATCAGAGGCAGGTATATCTTGAAGTAGATCTGAATTGGCGAAGCGCCGTCGATGCGCGCCGACTCGTCGAGCTCGAGCGGGATCCCTCTGCCGTATTGGGAGAAAATGAAGATCGCGTACGGAGTGGCAAAGGTCACCATAGCGGCAATGACCGACCACAAATTGTTCGCCAGGCCGTAGCTCTGCATGATCCGATAGAACGGGATCGCGAGGAACGACTGCGGAATCACATAGGTCAGGAGCGCCGCGTTGCTAACCACCCAGCCATTACGGATACGCATCCGGGTGATCGAAAAACTGGCCAGCGACCCGATCGCCAGGGTCAACAAAGTCACCGCAGCGCCGACGTAGAGGCTGTTGCCGAACTGGTGCCAGAAGTATTCCAGATACCAATATCCTTGCGTGATGACTACCCAGAACCCTTCGAGCGTCGGGTTTGAAGGCCAGATCTCGTCACTAAAGACGTCACCGTGCGGTTGGAGCGAGACCATCACGATGTTGTAGATAGGTGTAAGCGTCCACACTATTAGTATGGCGCACAGTATAGCTGCTCCCACATTCATTACGTAGCGGCGGCGGCGCGCGATGCGCCGCATCCGCTCGCCGGGGCGGGCAGATGCCGAGGGCAGCCTGGTATCGACGGTGATCGTGCTCACAGCTGCACCTCCGAAGTCTTGAGCTTGCGCATCAGGACGATTACCAGCGGGATCATCAGCGGCAGCGCAGACATTACCGCTGCCACGCCAAGCCGCGGCTGGGCGAGATCGAAGGCGTTGCGAACACCGAGCGTTGCCAGCACGTGCGTCAGGTTGGCCGGCCCGCCGCCGGTGATGAAATACACCTCGTTGAAGTCGCCCAAGGTGAAGATCGTCGACAGCAAAGTGCAGATCAGGTAGAGGTTTGCGAGCAGCGGAAAACTCACAAAGATAAACTTGCGCATTCCGGTGGCGCCATCCACCAGCGCCGCGTCGTTGATCTCCGTCGGAATGGCCATTCGGCCGGCGAGCAGGATCACGGTCCAAAACGGCGTCCATTTCCAGATATGGGACACGATGACCGCGCCGAGAGCCGTCCAGCGCTCATTGAGCCAGGATGGGCCGTCAATGTGGAACATCGCGTAGAGCAGGTTGTTCAACAGGCCCCATTCGCCGTTCAGCATCCAGTGAATCGAGATGAAGCTCGGTAATGCCGGCACCGCCCATGGCAGGATGAAGATCATCAACATGACCTTGACCCACCAGCCCGGCCGCATAAAGAAGCCGGACAGCAGAAGGGCGATGAACATTTTCAAATTCACGCCGATGCCGATGAACAAGAGGGTGTTGACCACCGTGCTTTGGTAGATCGGATCCGAGAACAATTCGCTGTAGAGGCTCGGCTCGCTGCCGAGCCACAGCCCGTAGAGCGCGGGGTAGACAACAAACGCCAGGAACACGCCGAGATACGGTACGCAGAAGGCGAGGGCCCAGGTGTACTCGGAGCCCTTGAGTTCACCGCGCAAGGAACGCCATAGCGACTGCCGCCGGGTTGTTGTGCGGCCGATATCGAGAACCGATACGCTAGCCATGATCGCCTCTCAGCTCGACACGATTGGATATTTTCCGAAAATAGTCTCGGCCCGTTTGAACGCGGTATCGACCGCGGCCTCCGGCGCCATCCCGTTCTTCATCACATCGAATACGCCGTTCATGATGACATGCTCGGCCCCGACCTGGGCAATTGCCGGATTGTATGCCTCATAGATCGGGATCGTCGGCTTGATCACCGACTGGTCGACATAGGCCGTGCGATGCAGATCATCATGCAGCCAGAACGGGTCGCTCTTGACGATTTCGGGGATCGGCAGCGCCCAGCGACCCAACCCGCCCTTCAGATACTCGTTCAGCACCTTGGGTTCCATCGAGTATTTGACAAACTCCTTGGCCACCGCGAGGTTCTTGGCCCCTTTGGGAATGACGGGTCCGAAGATCGCGATCTGGCTGGGCAGCTCCTTGCCGTCGTTGCTGAGCGGCATGCCGTGCGTCAGGATGTCCTCGAATTCTTCTTTTTTGTGAAAAAGTGCAAGCTCGGTCGAAATCGTCCCGTCGAAATCCATCACCATCAATTTCGAGTGGAACGCGTTGTTGTCGTCGGCATCGTTCCAATTGACGCACCCCGGCGGCACGAGGCCTTCCTTGAACGCACTGGTCAGTTTGACGATCGCCTTGACCGCGGCATCGCGTACCGCGGGGTCGTCGGCGTGAAGCTTGCCGTCGGCCGTGACGAAATCCGTCCCGCCATAAGCGATCATGAACGCGTTGAAGGTGTTGATCGGATCCACCCCGTTGGCGGTCAGCTGGTAGCCATAGGAATAGACGTTGCGCATCCCGGCGGCCCGCAGCTTTGCCTGTAGGGGCTTAAAGAAATCGAGAAACGCATCCCAGGTGTTGGGCAACTGCGAGAGATTGCCGCCGCCTTTCTCGACCAGCGACTTCCAGATGTGGAAGGGGACCGCAGCGATCTTCATTGGCGCGAGGTAATAGGCCCGCTTCTTGGTGACATTATTATAAAAATAGCAGCATGGAAGCGCCGTTGGGACGAATTGCCCCTTTATCGGCTCGACGATGTCGTCGAGTTCGACCAGCTTGCCGTCCCACGACTGTAGCGGCGCCAACGCGAAATCGGCGATTTCCATCACATCGGGGACGACGCCGCTGGTGATCGCCGAAACCTCCTTCTGGCGAAGCGCTGCGTAGGGGGTGAGGCTGTGCTCGACCTTGTTGCCGCTCTGCTTCTCGTAATCGGCGGCCATCGCACGGAATGCGGCGTCCTCCTCGGGCACGAAGCCCTGGACGAACCATACCTCTATGGTCGCCGCCGCCGCATTGGCGATGAAGGGCCGCGCCAAGGCGCCGGCAGCAGCAGCGGCAACGGAGCTGCGTAGAACCGAACGCCTGGTCAGAACCGTCATGGCCGTCTTCCTTCCCTGCTCGCGTTCGCAGCCAACGGACGCGCTCTGGTTGTCGTCTCCCAGCGGCACTATAGATTGTCGGCGCGGCGGGCTCAAATGTGAATCGCCTGCAACACAATCCCGTGAACAGCGCGCTCCCTATAACCCGCCGGCGCCTGGGCGAAGCTCACCGGAGCCGAGGATCGGCTTGGGCGGATGTTCCGCTCAGCTCTGCGCGATCGGGTATTTCGCGAAGATCTCTTCGACTCGTTTGAACGCCTTTTGCACCGCCGCCTGCGGCGTCAGTCCGCCATTGATGACGTCGGCCCAGGCGGTGGGCCACACATGCGTGTTCTCGACGCTGGCATAAGCCGGGTTGAAAACCCAGAAATTCGGCACCGTCGGGCCGAGCAACCCTTGCTGCGAATAGGCGGCGCGGTGCGGATCTGCGCGCCACCACGGGTCATCCTTCACGATCGACGGCATGCACGGGATGTTCCGGCCGAGTCCGGCTTTGAGATATTCGTTGAGAATCTTCGGCTGGATCATGAATTTGAGGAAGTCCTTCGCCACCTCGACGTTTTTGGCGCCTTGCGGAATGAGGCCGCCGGTGTGCAGCGACTCGCTGGGCACCGGTTTGCCGTCATTCGAAAGAGCCAGGCCCATCGTGACGATGTCGTCATAATTCTGCTTGTTGTTGATGATCGCGACCTCGGTCGAGATCGTGCCGTCGAGATCCATGACGATCTGCTTGGCGTGGAACGCGTTGTTGTCGTCGGCATCGTTCCAGTTGATCGCGCCCGGCGGGACAAAACCTTCCTTGTAGACGGCCACCGGATAGGTCACCGTTTTGATCGCGGCCTCTTTCACCTGCGGGTCGTCGACATGCAGCTTGCCGTCCTTTGTGACGATGTCCTTCCCGCCATAGGCTATCAGGAAATAATCGAACAATGCGTTTGAGTCGTTGCCGGTCGTGTTCATTTGAAAGCCGATGCCATAAACATTACGCATGCCCTGGCCGCGCAGTTTCTTTTGCACCTCTTTGAAAAAATCGTAATAGGCATCCCAGGTTTTCGGGATGTCTTCCATCATATAGCCTGCTTTCTCGACCAACGGCCGCCAGACATGGTTCGGGCGCACTGCGCAAGTATAGGGCACGGCATAATAGCTGCGCCGCTTCTCGACGCTGTTGTAACAATAGGCGGTAAGCAGCGCGGTTTCGGTGTATTGCGATTTTTGCGTCTCGACGACGTCAGTGACGTCTACCAGTTTGTTGTCCCAGGCATATAGCGCAAGG
>JAFASL010000547.1 GCA_019244535.1 Alphaproteobacteria bacterium | reverse complement strand
GCCGTTGCTTCCGGCGGGGCCGACTTCTTGCCGCGCGCGCGGAAGACGCGCGGGTTGTTGGCCTGCCTCTGCCTCGCGCAAGGCGAGCGTGTCTCGAGAAGCCGTCTCGTCGGCCTGTTGTGGGATCGGTCGGCTGATGCGCAGGCCCGAATGAGCCTGCGGCAATCACTTTCGGAGCTCAACAGCGTCGTCAATCGGCATGTTTCAGGTCTTGTCGAGATCGGCCGCGACAACGTTCGTCTCGATGTCGGGAAGTGTTGGATTGACGCGCTCGCCATTCTCGAGTCGAGCAGCGATCCGACAGGCGAGAGCAGCAATCTCGTGCAGCCTCACAGCGAACGGCTCCTCGAAGACCTTGATGGGATCACACCCTCTTTTGATCACTGGCTCGCAGCCGAGCGCAGCCGCTTCGAAGATCGCATCAGAAAAATCCTCGAAGCAGAGCTCGACCGCCTGACCGAACAGAGCGCAAAACCAGAGGTGCGCGCGGCGGCCGCGCGCCGTCTGATCAATTTCGAGCCGACACATGAAGGCGCCGCGCGCGGGCTGATGCTGGCGTTTGCTCAAATGGGCGATCGCGCCCAGGCGATCCGCGAATTCGAGCGTTGCCGGCAAGCATTGCAAACCGTGCTCGACCTTCCGCCCTCCAAGGACACGACAGCGCTGTACGAGGCCATTCGGACCGACGCCCCGGGATTGGCATCTCCGGTGACGCGCGAGCAACCGGTCCCCGCCGAGTTGATCGAGACCGCAACCGCAGGCTCAGTTGCATTGTCTCCAGTTCGATGGACGATCGAGAAGCAAAGCGATTCCACCTCTATGGCCGGCTATGATGCCGGCCACGAACTCAGGCGCGAACCCTCGATCGCCGTGCTGCCGTTCCGCAACCTCGCCGGGGATCCCGCCCACGATTTCGTTGCCGAGGGACTCGTCGAGGACCTCATTGAAGCATTGTCGCGTGTTCCGAATTTCTTTGTGATCTCACGGCTGTCGACGCTCGCGTTCAGGAACCAGGATCGCCATCCGCGCGAGATCGGCAACGTGCTTGGGGTTCGCTACGTGCTCTCGGGCAGTGTGCGGGTTCTCGGGGATCGCCTGCGTTTGACGATCGAACTGACCGACACGCAATTAGGTGCTGCGCTCTGGTTCTCAAAGCTCGATGAGCGATTTTTCGACCTTTTCGAGGTTCAGGATCGCCTCTCCGAGATGATTGTCCGAAAGGTGGCGCCCTATCTGCACGCCGCCGAGATGAACCGCATTCGCATCAAGCGGCCGGACAGCCTCGAAGCCTATGACCTCTTTTTGCGCGCTCAAGAAAACATGCACAATTCGTCTCGCGCGGTGTTCGAGACCTCAGAGACATTATTCGACGCTGCAATCGCAAAGGATCCAAACTACGCGGCGCCTCTTGCGTGGCGGGCCTATTGGCATGTGCTGCGCGTCGGCCAGGGATGGTCGCCCGATCCGGCGGACGATGCGGTGCAGGCCGACCGCTTTGCGCGGTCGGCGATCGAATGCAACAGTATGGAACCGATGGCGTTTGCCGTTCACGGGCACGTCGCATCCTATCTTTACAAGGACTTCGACCTGGCGTTCCGCCAGTTCGAGACGGCGCTGAGCATCAACGCAAATGCCGCTCCAGCATGGCTGTGGAGCGCCGCGGCACAGGCCTGGATGGGCAATGGTCCTCGGGCTATCGAGGAAATCAACAAGGCTATGGCGCTCTCGCCTTATGACCCGCTGATGTATGCTTACAGCGGCATCGCCGGGATGGCGTATCTCACGGACGGCCAATACGAGCGGGCGATCGAATGCGCTCTGAGGTCCTTGCGCGAGAATCGCACCTATACACATGGGTATAGACTGCTCGTAATGGCGCTGGTGTTAGCTGATCGGCAGGATGAGGCGCGCGCATCGGCTCGTCGGCTACTGGACCTTGAACCAGGTTTGACTGTAGCTGGCTTTCGCCGGCGTTACCCGGGAAGCGCCGGCCGACAAGCCGACACGTTTTGCGGGGCCCTGGCCAAGGCCGGAATCCCAATTTCGGGTCCCAACGACCGATAAGGCGAGCGGGCGAGAGGGCGACCGGGACAGCCGAGCGGTGCTACCGGCAGTCGAAATAAACGGCTCTCCGATCATAACTGGCCGCCAGCTGTAATAGCTCCTTTCGCGCGCCGGGTAAGCGGCACTGGCGGGCCAGTTTACGGAGCCCGTCCGCTATCTCTCGATAATGCGCGCCGTCGGGAGGCTGGGTGCTATTGCGTTGCTCGCTCTTGGGCGGCGGAGGCGGAGCGCTATTACGCGGCCTGCTCATAGCTGAAGCCTCACATGGCTGGATGCCTTAGGAGCGCCACTCGATCGAAAAATCGTATTGGAGTCTGCGATCGGCGGCCCACCCTCGACGCCTGGTCTCACACGATTGTTTTAGTGGCGTTCGCCGGGGCCCCGCGCACGGCGGGGTGCTCGATATTGCTGAATGCGCGTCACGCGCAAACCGGGAAGGCCATGGATTTCGAAATTGCGTGTCCAGGAGAGAAGCTCCTCCTCCGTTAGCTGGTAGGTCCGGCAAGCCTCCTCGATGGTAATGCCGCCGCTTTGCAACGCGGTGACCACCGCTGCCTTTCGACGTATCACCCATCTCTTGGTATTTGGAGGCGGCAAACCTTCACTCAGCGATATCCCGGCGAGTGAATCGCCAAAACGCGCTTTCATTGGCGGATCGGGGACCGCCGACGGTCCAACCTCGCAATCTCGAAATTCGCCGGATTCCAGTTTGAGAAATTCCCCCATATCCGCCGTCTCCTGGTCTAGGGGCCCTAACCCCCGTGTTGATGGCTTCTCATTTGTTTCACGATCTTTTCACGCTTGGGGCCGGTTTGTCACTCGGATTTTTCTATTTTCTTTGCCCAGGCAAAAAACCGTCGAAGAACGGGAGCGGGTTGGGTTTCGGGTGACCGGTCGATGCAGATCTCACTCGATTCGGCTCGCCACCGGTATTTTCGCTGGGGCCCACCTATGGTCCTAAAATCTGCGTGCTGCAACCCGCATGCCGGGACGGCCTGATCCGACTGCGAAATTACCGATTTCACGAGTTATTCACGATGAGAAAAAAAATTTTTCACGGCTGCTTCTTGCGCCGTCTGAGAATCTCGCGCTCGTTAAATAGGGGCAATTTTGCTCCATGCGTAATAGAGGAGACACAACATGAATTCGACTGGACTAATGATCTCCGGATCGCCGACGACGATCTTTCCATCGCTGCGGCAGCCCAAGCCGGAAACCGCCGACTGTGGCGTCGTCCGGCTCGGCAGCGGCTGCATCACCGGTGGTTTCCCGCCACTGCAACAACCCAAACCGGAAACCGCCGACCGTGGCGCTGTCCGGCTCGGCAGCGGCTGCATTACCGGTGGTTTCCCGCCGCTGCAACAACCCAAACCGGAAACCGCCGACCGCGGCGTCGTCCGGCTCGGCAGCGGCTGCATCACCGGCGGTTTCCCGCCGCTGCATCGTTAACTTCGTGGGCGTCGCCGCGGGATCGGAACTTCGGAGATGACCAGACAGGCTGAATCGACCATCTGCAGGTTCTACCGGCTCATCCCCGATGCTCCGGTCCCGCGACGGGCCGATCGCTCGGCCGACGGCATGCTTTCGACCCGCGGCTATCGTTATTGCGAGGCCCTCGCGTCTGCCTCGGGGTTCGGGTGGTACATCTACCCGCCGCTGAGTTTCAGCTTGGTATGGGACGGCATCGAGATCGCCTGGACCTACGAAGGCGCCGAGGATTGGTACGCGTTGCGGGGCGCGCAGTTTCCCGGGTTTCGCAAGCTGTTCGAGGAAATGGCGCCGGATCCGGTAAAGCCGCTAGCCCCGCCTTTTCTAGTCGTCGCGCGCGAGCCTGGTGTCGTGCAGATCTGGAGCGGCTACTTAGCCCGGACAGCACCGGGATGGGCGCTGCTATCCCGCGGTCCCGCCAACATCCCGCGAACTCAAGGCTACGAGCATTTCGAAGGTATTATCGA
>JAFASL010000284.1 GCA_019244535.1 Alphaproteobacteria bacterium | reverse complement strand
GGGGCCCGCGCAGCGGGAGGGTGAGGGGCAACACACGGATCTCGGTATGATGGATAGAGACGAGCAGAGCGCCCGCGTCCTTCTCAAACAGGAGATCGAGGAATTCCTCTATTACGAGGCGGATCTGCTCGACGGACGGCGCTACGAGGAGTGGCTGGCGCTGGTCGCCGATGACGTGCGCTACTGGATGCCGATGCGCCGCAATGTCAAGGTCGGCGAGGCCGAGCGCGAGTTCACGCGTGCCGGGCAGGACATCAACTGGTTCGACGAAGGCAAGGAAACGCTGACGCGGCGCGTCAAGCAGATCCTGACCGGCATGCACTGGGCCGAGGAGCCGGTGTCGCGCATCTCGCACATGGTCTCGAATGTGCGACTCGTCGAGGTCAACCCCTCGATAGCCGAGCCCGCGGAGGTCGCCACCAGGTGCCGCTTTCTGATCTACCGCAACCGTGTCGAGACCGAGACTGATTTCCTTGTTGGCAAGCGCGAGGACTTATTGCGCCGCTGCCGGGGCGGATGGCAGATCGCACGCCGCAAGATCATCCTCGACCAGAACGTCCTCCTCAGCAAAAACCTCACCTTTTTCTTTTAGCGCAGTTTTCAGAGCACCTTGTTAACGCCCGTCTTTTTGGGAGGAGCCGGTGACAGCACCTACACAAGGATACCGGAACGGGCTCGTCGACCTGGAGGCGGGGCAGGTTAGCCGCGAAATCTTTGTAAACGAGGAGATCTACCAGGAGGAACTGGAGCGGCTCTTCGCTCGCGCTTGGCTGTTTGTCGGCCATGAGAGCCAGATCCCGAACCCGGGCGATTTCTTCGTCTCGTCAATGGGCGAGGAGTCGGTGATCCTGTGCCGCGACCGGGCGGGCGAGATCCACGTCTTCCTCAACTCGTGCCGTCACCGCGGCATGAAGGTCTGCCGCTACGACGAAGGCAGCACCGCGGTCTTCACCTGTCCTTACCATGGCTGGAGCTATTCGACTGACGGGAAGCTCGTCGGCGTTCCGTATTTCCGGGAGGCATATCACAGTAAACTCGACAGATCCCAATGGGGGCTCGTCGAGGTCGCGCAGTTGTGCCTCTACAAGGGCACGGTGTGGGCCACTTGGGATCCGGCGGCGCCGCCCTTTCTCGAATATCTCGGCGATTTCCTGCCCTATATCGACCTGACGCTCGACGCCTGGGACGGCAGTGATGGCGGCACCGAGATCCTGTGCGGCATCCAGAAATGGCGCGTGCCGTGCAATTGGAAATTCCCGGCCGAGAACTTCAGCGGCGACAGCTATCACAACATCAGCCACCGCTCGGTCGACCTCGTCGGCATCGGGCCCTCGGGCAGCAATCGGCGCGACATGCCGGAGCTGCTTCTCGCGCGCAAGCTGCACATTGCGTTTCCCGAGCGCGGCCATCAGACGACCAGTTATCTATTGCCCAAAGAGGCGGCCTCGCCCCCGGCTTACCAGCACTCCTCCGTCGTCTCCGATTATTTCCGGGAGTGCGAGGAGGTCCGACGCAAGAAGCGCGGCGATTGGGGCCGCATGATCGCGCTCGTCGGCGAGGTCTTCCCGAACACCGCGTTTCTCGCGCGCCAGCCACGTACGCTCGCCGTCTGGCATCCGCGCGGCGCGCACGAGACCGAGATTTGGCGATGGTTTCTTGTCGACAGGTCGGCGCCGGCCGAGGTCAAGGATTTTCTGCGGCAATATTACATCCGCTATTCCGGCCCCGCCGGCATGACCGAGCAGGACGACATGGAGAACTGGAACTACGCGCATGCCGCGAGCCGCGGCACTATGGCGCGCCGCTACCCCTACAATTATGAGCAAGGGCTGGGCTCGGAGGTCGAAAACTACGAATGGGATGGCTTCCGGGTTCCAGGAGTGGTCTGCGATCTAACCCAGGCAAAATCGAGCGAGCACAATCTGCGCAACCTCTACCGCCGCTGGACCGAGTTCATGGAAGCCGAGAGCTGGGACGAGCTGATGAGCTGGCGCCGTCCCGGCCGCGCCGAAGCAGCAGAGTAGGGGACAATGAGAGTGAGATTGAAGTCATTGCGAGCGACGCGAAGCAATCTCGCGCCGCTGAGCGCTCCTCCGATCGAGATTGCTTCGTCGCCTGCGGCTCTTCGCAATGACTTGAGAAGGAGACGCGATGGCGAATAGACGAGGATACGACTCCGGTCTTGTTGATTTGAACGCGGGGCGGATCAGCCGCGAGATCTTTGTCAATGAGGAGATTTACCGGGAAGAACTAGAGCGGCTGTTTGCGCGCGCCTGGCTGTTTGTCGGCCATGAGAGGCAGATCCCGAACCCCGGCGATTTCTTTGTTTCGGGAATGGGTGAGGAGGCGGTGATCCTGTGCCGAGACCGCGCGGGCAAGGTCCATGTTTTCCTGAATTCGTGCCGCCACCGCGGCATGAAGGTGTGCCGATATGATGAAGGCAATACGCCGGTATTCACCTGCCCGTACCATGGCTGGAGCTACCGCACCGACGGCAAGCTCGTCGGGGTTCCGTATTTCCGCGAGGCCTACCACGAACAGCTCGACAAGTCGCAATGGGGCCTCGTCGAAGTCGCGCAATTGTGCCTCTACAAGGGCACGGTGTGGGCCACTTGGGATCCCGCAGCGCCGCCCTTTCTCGAATATCTCGGGGATTTCGTACGCTACTTCGATCTGTCGCTCGACGGCTGGGACGGCAGCGAGGGGGGCACTGAAATCCTGTTTGGTGTGCAGAAATGGCTGATCCCGTGCAATTGGAAATTCCCGGCCGAGAATTTCTGCGGCGACAGCTACCACAACATTAGCCACCGCTCAGTCGATCTGGTTGGCATCGGGCCCTCCGGAAGTGGGCGGCGCGACATGCAGGAGCGCTTGATGGCGCGGCGCCTGCAGATTTCGTTCTATGACCGCGGCCACCAGACCGGAGTCTATCTGTTCCCCAAAGACCAGCCGATGCCACCCTCTTACCAGCACTCCCCGCTCGTGGCGGAGTATTTCGCGTATTGCGAGGAGGAGCGGCGAAAAAGGCGCGGCGAGTGGGCTCGCGTCATCGGCAGCCCCGGCGAAATCTTTCCCAATACGGCACTCCATCCGCGCCAGCCGCGTACGATCGCAGTGTGGCATCCGCGAGGCGTGCATCAGACGGAGGTGTGGCGCTGGTACTTTGTGGACACCGCAGCGCCGGCCGAGGTCAAGAATTTCCTGCGCGACTACTATATCCGCTATTCCGGCCCGGCGGGTATGACCGAGCAGGACGACATGGAGAATTGGAACTACGCGCATGCCGCCAGCCGCGGCACGATCGCCCGGCGTTATCCATACAGTTACGAGCAGGGACTCGGCTTCGAGACCGAGAGATACGAATGGCAAGGGCTGCACATCCCTGGGACCGTCATGGACATCACCGAGGCGAAGTCCAGCGAGCACAATTTGCGCAACCTGTACCGCCGCTGGGCCGAGTTTATGGAAGCCGAGAGCTGGGACGATCTCGCCACCTGGCGGGTCGCGCGAGCCGCGGAATGAGCGAGCCCGTCAATATCCGGCTTCTTGGCCCCGGTACCCGGGTCGCCCTCGTCGACGGCGCGACGGCGGAAATCGTTTCCAACCCGCTCGACGGGGTCTGGGTGTTTGCCCGCTATCTCTCCTCGCCCGATGACCCCGCGCGGGTTGGCAGCGAGGAGATGATCTTTGCGCAGGACATCGTCGAGATCCAAGGCGGAACGTGAATTCGCCTAGCGCTGCCGGGCCGCTTGCGCTTCTTCCCAATTCTTTCCGTCGAAAAACCGAGTCGGCTTTAGTGCGGCCGCATCGATCCCTTCGAGGCAGCGCGCATTGACGCTGATCTTGTCGGGGTCCGAGCGCGGCACGTAAAAGGCGTGGATTCCGCAATGCCGGCAAAAGGTGTGCTTCGCGGTATTGGTGTTGAATTGGTAGGTGGCGAGGTCCTCCTCACCCTGCAGCAGCTGGAATTGCTCGGGCGGCACGATGAGATGCAGGATCCCCTTCTTCGTGCAGATCGAGCAATTGCACTCGAGCAGGCCAGACAAATCGGCCTGTATCCGGAAGCGCACCCGGCCACAATGGCATCCGCCCTCATAGGTCTCGGTCATCACAACGGCTCCGGTACGATTAAGAACAGATCGGTGTCGCCGGTCTCCTGCCCCGCCGCGGTCAGCATGGCGTGCACTTGGCCCCGGTGGTGCGTCTGGTGGTTGAAGAAATGGCCGATCAAAAAGCCCTTCGGGGCGCGCATCTCGCGCCCGGCGGCGCCGCTGAACCAGACCAGGTCTTCGGCCATCCACGCATCGTCGACCTTTGCGGCCCAGTTCGAGATCTTCGTGTCGGCATCCTCCCGCGCCGCGCTCAGCGCCGGAAAATCCTCGATCAGCCCGGCGCTCTGTTTGATCGGGACGTCGGGCTTCGGCCAATTGTCGAACCGCGACATCCATTGCCGGTCGCCCCACAGGAGGTGGTTGAGGGTGCCGTGGATCGAGCCCCAGAAGGCGCCGCGCGGCTGCCGCCGCTCGGCATCCGAGAGGCGCGCGGCGGCACCGTAGAGCCGGCGGTTCATCTCGGCATTGTAGGCGGCCATCGTCCGGACATAGGCGGGCGTGATCATGGGGACTCCTCGCATGTGGCTTGGGGGCGGCGGTGCTTGCCGCCGCCGCGGCAAAGATTTATGGGTCAGCTGCACACCGGTGTACAGAGGAGACAGGCCGATGAGTGAACTGCCGCCTCTCGACGAGGGCGTGCTTCCGTCGGGCGTTCGTTCTCGTTTCGTGGACGGCATCAACGGCCTGCGAATGCACGTTCTGGAGGCGGGGCTTGAGCCGCATGGCCGACCGCTGATTCTCTTGCTACACGGCTTCCCAGAGCTCGCCTATTCGTGGCGGAAGGTCATGTTGCCGCTAGCGGCAGCGGGTTTTCACGTGGTCGCGCCCGACCAGAGAGGCTATGGCCGCACCACCGGGTGGGATGCGGATTACGACGGCGACCTTGCCTCCTTTCGAATTCTAAATGCGGTACGGGACGCGCTGGGGCTTGTCTCGGCGCTAGGCTATCGCAAGGTCGCGGGTGTCTTTGGCCATGATTTCGGCGCCTCCGTTGCTGCCTGGTGCGCGCTAGTGCGGCCCGACGTGTTCCGTTCGGTCGCGCTGATGAGCGCGCCGTTCGCCGGTCCACCTCCCCTGCCCTTCAACACGGCAGACGATCCTGCACAAAGCGGACCGACCGGCCTGACGATCCATGACGATTTGGCGAAACTGCCGCGGCCGCGCAAGCATTACCAATGGTACTATTCAACCCGGCCGGCCAATAATGACATGTGGCATTGTCCGCAGGGCGTCCACGCCTTTCTGCGCGGCTATTTTCACCACAAGAGCGCGGATTGGAACGGCAACAACCCCTTTCCGCTGAAATCCTGGACCGCCGGCGAACTGGCTAAGATGCCGACCTACTACATCATGGATTTGGCTCAGAACATGCCCGAGACCGTGGCGGCCGAGATGCCGTCGGAGGCCCAGATCGCGGCTTGCCGTTGGCTTCCCGACAGCGAGCTGCGCGTCTACAGCACCGAATATGAGCGGACCGGCTTTCAGGGCGGTCTGCAATGGTATCGCTCGCGCACCGGCGGCAAGTTCGATGGCGAGCTGCAGTTATTCTCCGGCCGGACGATCGACGTACCGTCGATCTTCATTGCCGGGAAGAGCGACTGGGGTACCTATCAGCGTCCCGGAAACTTCGAGCAGATGCAGCAGAGCGCATGCACGCGTATGATGGGATGTCACCTGATCGACGGGGCTGGGCATTGGGTACAGCAGGAGCAGCCGGAACAGGTAAGCACGTTGCTGGTCGAGTTTCTGCAGCGGCAATAGCAGGGGAGAAAAACGCATGAAGGCGGTCGTGTTCGAGAAACATGGCGGGCCCGACGTTTTGCACTTGGCCGAGGTGCCGGATCCGATCGCCGGGCCTGGCGAAGTCGTCGTCGACATTCACGCGGCGAGCGTCAATGCGGCGGATTACAAGGTGCGCCTTGGCGGCGGCGCCTATGGCGGCGGCAGCGGTGTCAAGCTGCCGCATATTCTCGGACGCGACTTCTCGGGTGTGGTTGGCGCAGTCGGCCCCGGCGTCACGGATCTACGGGTCGGCGATGCGGTGTTCGGGGTCTGCGATCAGGGCATCGAGGGCGCTTACGCGGAGAAGATCGCGATCAAGGCGGCGATCATCGCCAAAAAGCCCGACCGGCTCGGCCATGCCGAAGCTGCTGCGATGGCATTGACCAGCCTCACGGCGCTGTGGGCGCTCGAAGACACCGCCAAGCTCAAGCCCGGCGAAACCATTCTGATCCAGGGTGGCGCAGGCGGCGTCGCCGGGTTTGCGATCCAGCTCGCCAAGCATCTCGGCGCGACCGTTATCACGACGGCCAGCGCCCGCAATCGCGATTATGTGCGCCGTCTCGGCGCTGACCGGGCCGTCGATTACAATCGGGAGGATTTTACAAAGGTCGTCTCCGGCTGCGATGTCGTGTTTGACACGGTCGGCGGCGACGTCCAAGTCCGTTCCTATGAGGTTCTGAAGCCGGGCGGCCGCCTTGTATGGATCGCTCCGGCACCGGCAGGGTTTCAGCCGGCTCGCAAAGATGTGCAAATATTGCGTCCTAATGTGGCACGTGACCGCGCGCATCTCGAGCGGATGCTGCAACTACTCGAGGCCCGCGCGGTGTCGCCGCCGGCGATCACCCGCTATAAGCTCGCGGACGCGGCCGAGGCACACAGGGTCAGCGAGGGCCGCCACTTGCAGGGCAAGCTCGTGTTCGAAGTCCGTTGAAAGGAGATACAGATGGCAGGAAATGGGCAAACGGTCATCGACCTAGACAAGAAACGCATGACCGCAATGGCACAAAAG
Organism: Alphaproteobacteria bacterium; assembly: GCA_019244535.1. GTDB lineage: Bacteria > Pseudomonadota > Alphaproteobacteria > ATCC43930 > CGMCC-115725 > AP-15. The sequence continues at coordinate 11,068 of JAFASL010000284.1, read as the reverse complement.
GACATCGCTACGTTGAACAGAGTGCTGTCCGACGACCTTATTTACACCCACTCATCGGCCCGGCTCGATACCAAGCAGAGCTTGATCGGCAACATGGAGTCGGGGTCGACGGTGTATACCGCGGTCGAGCCTTCCGATGTAAAGGCACAGGATCTCGGCGACACCGTCGTATTGACCGGCTCTTGCCGCATCAGCGTCATGTCTCAGGGGCGTCCCAACAGCTTCAGCGTGCGCTTCACCGACGTCTACGCCAATAAAGGTGGCCAATGGCAGATGGTGGCCTGGCAATCCACGCGGCTACCGGAATAAAACCACCAGGATTTCCCCGCTTTTTGACCGGGTTTTTGCCTCGCTCCGCCGGCCCATATCTGAAAGCCGGTTAGCGGGTCAACTCGCTGGATTTTGGCGGATTAGTTCGCAAATGCTGGCTCGGTCGATCGCGCTGGCGCTCCTGCTCTTCTGTGCGGGAGCGGGCGGCCGGGCGGCGGAGCCCGGTAGCACCTCGGTGGTTCTGCAGCTGCCGCCGTCGATGTCGCCCGAGGCGGTCAGAGAGCTGCTTGCCGATCTCGCCGCTAAAGGTGCGCTGCCGCCGCCGGCCCAACTCGCCGAGCCGCCCGCCGCCGTGTCTCCGTCGCCGCCCACCAGCGCCGGGTTGGCGGCAAATGTCTGGGCAAATACGGTTGAGGCACTGCGCTCGCTGCCGCTACTGGCGCAGGCCCCGAAGCGTTGGACCGACCTCGCTGCAACCGAGGGGATCCCGCGTCATGCTGCGATCCGTTTTTGGATTTTTGCGCTCGCCGGTTTGCTCACGGCGCCGTTGATCGGACAGTTTGCCCGCCATCTGTTTGACAGCCGCCGGCGGCTCATCAGCGAGCCGGGTCTGGTGCCGCGCTTGCAGGCTGCTGGCGTCAAGCTTTCGATAGCGATCGCCAGCCTCGCCGTCTACGGTTGCATGTACTGGCTGGTGCTATTTTTTGCTTCCTCCGGCGCGCTGATCCTACAACAGACTGCCGATCAGCTGGTTTGGGCGGTGCTCAAATGGCGGTTGTTGATAATCGCGCTTTCGGTTGTGGTCTCGCCTTATCGGCCGGATCTCCGGCTGCTGGCCATTGACGGCGCCGACGCCGCCACCGCGTCGCGTTGGATTGCCGTGTATTTGGCCCTCAACCCGGCGATTGTGTTTGCGATCTGGTTTGTCGAGCGGCTCGGCTTTGGTCACGAGGTGGTATTCGGCGCGGCATTTGCTTTTGCCTTGCCGATCACCGCCTATAAGGTGGCGATGTACTGGGCGATCCGGCATCCGGTCGCCCGCGCAATCCGCGGCGCTACGGGCGGCGAGTGCACGCCGTTGCGGCGTTGTCTCGCATCCTTTTGGCACTGGTTCTTCATCGGGCTGGCGATCGCCGTCATGGTCGCGGCGACAATCGAATTCGCGCTGGGCAAGGGTGCTTGGGTCACCGCCGCATCCGCAGCGACGCAAGGCGTGATCGTGGTTCTCGCGATCATCTGGCAGGCCGGCCAGAAACTCATTCCCAGGCTGTTTGCCGCCCACGACGCCGGGCTCGCCATGACATTGCGCAGGGCCTCCTTCGAGCGGGCTTTGCTGCGGTTGTTCGACGCGCTTTTGTGGATTATTGGCGCTGCCTGGCTGGCGCAAACCTGGGGTCTTGATCTCATTGACCCGGCGCCCGGAAGCATCGAACGCATGTTCGTGCGTCCCGCCTTCGGAGCCGCGGCCACAATCGTCGCTGCCTGGATCCTGTGGACGATACTGAGCGCGCTGATTGACGAACGAATGCCGCAAGCCCGGGGACCGGGAGAGGAAGACGAGGCCGCAGCGGGCTCGATCACGCGGGTTGCTACGCTGCTGCCGTTGATCCGCAACGTCGTCCTGATCGGCCTCGCTGTCGTTGCGATCATCATCGCGCTGTCGACATTCGGGCTCAATGTTGGGCCGTTGCTGGCGGGGCTTGGGGTCGTCGGCATCGCTGTCGGGTTTGGCGCGCAAACCCTGGTGCGCGATGTGATTTCGGGGATTTTCTTCTTGATGGAAGACGCCTTCCGCGTCGGCGAATATATCGATACCGGCCGGCTCCGCGGCACTGTTGAGGGAATGTCGTTGCGCTCGGTTCGGCTGCGTCACCAGAATGGCCAGGTGCATACGATCCCCTTCGGGCAGGTCCAGGCCGTCACCAATTTCAGCCGCGACTGGTCGGTCGTGAAGTTCAACCTCCACCTCGAGCCGACCGCCGATATCGAGACCGTGCGCAAGACCATCAAACGCGTCGGCCAGGAGCTTTCGGAGGACGCGGACGTCGGGACCGAGTTCATCCAGCCACTGAAAATGCAAGGCGTCGTCGATGTATTGCAGACGGCGCTCGTCGTGCGCTGCAAATTTACCGCAACGCCGGTGCGCCCGACCTATCTGCAGCGCCTCGCGTTGCGCCGGCTGATCGAAGCGTTCGGTGCCGCCGAAATCCGCTTTGCCGCGCCAAATGTCACCGTGCAACTCGCCAGCGCCTCTGCTGCCTGACCTATTGTCCAGCAGATGGGTGTGATAGCAGCCGGAGTAACGGGTGCAGAGAGGTGTGGTGTTCCAAGGCGGCTGGAGCATTTGGCGGCGGCAGCATGCCGAGGCGATTGTGCCAGTAGGTCGCTAGACCGACTTTGCTTGTGCCGAAGAGGTCAAAGGCGGAACCCGCGACGAACAGGCATCGGTCGGCCGTTAGTTCCAACTCGGCTAAAGCCATCCTGTAAGGCCGTGGATCGGGCTTGTAGTGGCCCGCCCGCTCCGCGGTGACAAGCACGTCAAACGGGATGCCGACGCACTTGACCGCCGTCGCACCGAGTTTCTCGGAGCAATTTGTGACGATACCTAGCCTTACGCCGTCGCCGCGCAACGCCCCGAGTACTTCGCGCACCTCGGGCCAGGGTTGCAGCTCGCCGTAGCTGGCAGCGAGACGTCCAGCGAGCGCCGGCGCGAGCCCCACTTCTGCCGCGGCCTCGGCGACGAGCGCCTCATAGGGCCGGTAAGCGCCGGTCTCGTATGTCCGGCGTAAATAAGCGGCGCGCCAGCTCCGGCCTTCGGCTTCGCTTCCGGCGACGGCATCCCATAGAGTTTGAGAATCGAGCAGCGCCGTCAGCAAGTCGAAGAGGACGGCATCGAACCTGCGCTCGGTTGTCATTGCACAGCGCACATTTCCATGGCCGATCTCAACGAAGCCGCGCCGGGCGCAGCGGATGGCCGGGACCAGGAAGCTGCTTGTTCATACGCTAATCTGGTTGTGATGGTGCGATTGCAGCTTGCTCTCCATCGGCTATCGCACCCCGAAGTGCAAGGCTCGCAAAAAAGTGAAAGACTTTTTCGCATTGCTGGCCTACGGTTTCCGCAAGGCTCTGCTGCAGGAGCCGATTCGAACAGGAGATGCTTTATGGCGGCAGTCGAGAGGGAGACCGCGAACGCCATCGCATGGTGGAAGGAGCCGACCAAAGATCAATGGTACGCCTTTGTCGCGGCATGGCTCGGCTGGACATTGGACGCCTTCGATTTCACGATTTTTTTGCTGATCATGGTGCCGATCGCCGAGGAGTTTAAAGTCCCGCTGACTGATGTAGCGATCGTCTTCACCCTGACTCTGTGGATGCGGCTCGTCGGCGCCACCGCCTCGGGGTGGATGGCGGACCGGCTCGGCCGCAAGCTGCCGCTGATGATCTCGATCCTCGGCTACTCAATGTGCAATTTCATCGCCGGGTTTTCGCCGGCCTTTTGGTTTCTGCTGCTGTTCCGAGCGCTGCTCGGGTTTTTTATGGGCGCCGAATGGCCGGCCGGGGCGTCTCTGGCGATGGAGACCTGGCCGATCCGCTCGCGCGGCTTCATGAGCGGCGTCTTGCAGGGCTCCTGGGGCCTCGGCTTTCTGCTATCGAGCCTGATGTACGGCATCTTTTACAACGACATCGGCTGGCGCGGGATGTTGTGGGTCGGCATTCTGCCGGCGCTCGCCCTCGTCTATATTCGGTACTTTGTTAAGGAACCTGAGGTCTGGCTCGAAAACCGCAAGCTGCAGCGCACCCAACAACGCGAGGTCCGCGTCCCGCTGCTCAAGATCTTCAAGCGCGGCATGCTCGGAAACACGTTGACCACGTGCTGGTTTCAGGCCGCCGGGTTCGTCACCTACTATTCGATCAATTCGTTATTTGCGACACATCTTCAGCATGACTTGAATTTGAGCCCGAAGCTGATCGCGACACCGATCGCCTTTGCTAATATACTGGTTTTTCTCGCCAGTTCGGGCTGGGGCTGGGTATCGGACCGCATCGGCCGCCGTCCTGCAATGATCATCCCGGCATTGTGCGCTATTCCGCTGGTGCCGATCTACCTGTTCTCGGACAACTTCACATGGGTCGTGATCGCCTTCGTCGCGCAAGGCTTGTTTGCCGGCGGCGGCATGTACGGACAAGTTCCGAGCTACCTGACGGAACGGTTCCCGACCGAAATCCGCGGCACCGCAACCGGCTTCTGCTATCACGTCGGCGCAATTCCCGGAGCAATGGTGCCGCCCATCCTGACCTATTTTGCGATCACCTGGAATCTGGGGTTTGCCATCCCGATGCTCGTCGGGACGCTGTTCGGGTTGGCCAATTTCATCCTGTCGGTAGCGTTCGGCCCGGAGACAAGGGGCAGAGAAATGGTGCCGGAGCTTGTCGTCGCCTGAACGGGACAGCTGGCATAGCTCTGACAATGGCGAAATATGGATCGTCTAGGCGTTGCGCGTCACAGCCGCCAGCATAGCCGGCTCGGCTACAGCGGTAGGGGATATCCAAGAGACAAGGGTCGCGTGCGCGGCTGGCTCAGCCGGCGACCCAGCTCTGATAGTCCCTGGCGATTGCGGCAACAGCGGCTTCGTAGAGGCGGTGTCCGGCCTCGGGTGTCGCCAAAGCCGGATTAGAGCCGATGCGGCCGTCCGGAAATTTGCGCCGATAGTCCGCGGCATCGGCAAAGTCGCCGCGGGGCGCGACCGGTGGTTCGAGTGGAGCCGATTTAATCGCCTCCGGATAGGCGAATTGGGTGATCGCAACCTCGCTCGGAGTTGCATGGCTACCCTCCGCGTCGCCATAGAGCTCCTTGGCCAAATCATGCACTTCCTGGTTCTGCCACCAATTCTTTAGCCGGCACTTTATCGGTGCTGCATTGGTTTCCATGCCAATACTGCGCGCCGCGTAAATCTCCGAGAACGCGGCGCCCAGAGTAGCGATGTTGCCGCCGTGGCCGTTGAGAAAATAGAAACGCTCGAAACCGTGTCTGGCCAGCGATTCGACCATGTCCTTGAGTACGGTGATCAATGTGCTCGGTCGTAACGTCATCGAACCGGCGAAGCCGAGATGATGTTGCGCCATGCCGACGGCGATGGTTGGCGCCACGAGTGCCCCCGTGGTCTCGCCGACACCGCGGGCGATCACCTCGGCGCAGATCGCATCGGTGCCGATTAATCCGGTCGGCCCGTGCTGCTCGGTGGACCCGATCGGAAGAATGATTCCGCGACTGGTCTGCAGATAAGCCTCGACCTCCTGCCAAGTTTGCAAATGAAGTTGCATTCGCGATTCCTTTCGCGGGTTTACGTCGCCGAGGAGACAATGGCTCGAAATTACCATAATTGGTGGAGGCACGCTCAGGATTGACCCCCGGCTTGAAATTCGCGATTCCTTTCAGAGAAATTCGACCCCAGGGTGAACCAGGACCGAATGAACTTGATAGTTCTCCTCCCCTGGCTCGTCGTCTTCGCGATCGGCGGGTGTTCCTGGATCCCCCGAGCTGGACCCTCCACGAGCGAGGTGCTCGAGCAGGGTCAGGTGGGAGGCGAGGTTCTTTTCGATATTGTCGAAGTCGACGATCGTGTAGTTGCCACCTTGCAAGCACAGCCAAAAGAGAGGCTTGCGGTTCGCTTCAAGCAGGATGCGCAGCCTCCGGAAGTCAAAATAGCGATCGGCGACACTGTCTCGGTGTTGATTTGGGAAAGCGCCGCTGGCGGGCTCTTCAGTGAATCGCCGACCGCACCGACCCCCAGCGGCGGCAGATCGGGTGTCGAGCCGCTTACACCCGAGCCGCTCAGGCCCGAGCTGCGGCCGCCGGCCGGCGAATTCGCCACCCCACTGCCGCCGACGGAAACAGGCCGCCCACAGGAGCAACAACGGCTGGGCGTCGGCAATCCGCCTCCCGGCTCATTTTCAATCGAAACAGCCGCAGCAGCAACCGGCAGGCGAGCCGCCGTCATCCCGGATCAGAAGGTCGGGGCCGATGGCGCGATTAGCGTCCCTTATGCCGGTCGTGTCCCGGCAGCAGGCCGCTTAGCCGAAGAGGTGCAACATACTATCGAGGCACGACTCGCCGAAAAAGCGCTCGGACCGCAGGCATTGGTGATCGTCAAGAAAAGCGAAGCCAATGCTGTAACCGTGCTCGTCAGCGACGCCGGCGAAATAAGCCAGCGTCACAATACCGGCCAGACTCAAAACGAAACCCGATCAGGCGATCTTACGAGCCCGACGCCGAGAGCATCTGCTACGGTCGCGAAAGTGCCTCTGCCAATCGGTGGCGAGAGGCTGCTCCAGCTTATCGCCGCGGCGGGAGGGACGAAGGCCCCAGTCCACGAAACTTTCGTCCGGCTGTCGCGCGGGGAGGTGACGGCGACGATTCCCATGGAGCAGCTGGTTGAGGACCCGACAGAGAACATCTACGCGCAACCCGGCGACGCGCTCACCCTGGTCCAGGTTCCGCAAACCTTCAGCGTCTTTGGTGCGACTGGCCGCAATGCCGAAATTCCCTTCGACGCACGCAACATCACGCTCGGCGAGGCGCTCGCAAAAGCTCAAGGGCTGCGCGATGACTTGGCCAAACCAGAAGGCGTGTTTCTGTTCCGCTACGAGCCGAACTCCGTCGTTCGGGCGCTCGATCAGCCGATCTCGGCCACGTCGCGAGAAGGCGTCTCACCGGTCGTCTACCGTTTCAATCTCCATGACGGCAAAGCCTATTTGCTCGCGCAACAATTCCCGGTGCACGACAAGGACGTAATTTTTGTCGCCAATGCCCCCGCGGCGCAGATCTACAAATTCTTCACCGCGCTCAATCAGGTCACCGGACCTGTGGTCACGGGTATCGTGACCTGCCATTACGCGAATTGCTGAGGGCGACCGGTGTGGTTACCGTTCGAGCCCTCCAATCCTGTTTTCATGGAAACGCACGATATCCTCGGGCCCGAGATAATTGATGTCTCCGGGCGTCGCCAGCCCGATTGCCGCAGCAAACCCGCCAAGCCGGATCGCGAGCTCGCCATCGCCGTCGAGCAGCCCATGGATCAGCCCCGCGACGAACGAGTCGCCGGCGCCAATGCGATCGATGACTTCGACCTCCAAGCTGGGCGCGTAGCGCAACACACCGCGCTCGAGCAACAGGGTCCCGGGAACCGCATCCGGCGGCCGCGTCAGCGCGACGAGCGGCACGCCGTAGCGCGCCGCGATCGCGGCGGCCAGATCCTCGCCTTGTTGCGCAAACCCCAGCACATTTTGCGCATCTCGCTCAGCAAGGACGAGTAGGTGCAAAGATGGCGCCGCTCCTTCGAGGGCGGTTCTTGCATCCTCCGGGTTGGTCAGGGTGGCGCGGTAATTCAGATCATACGAAACAGGCTTTTTTGCAGCTGCTGCGAGCGCAGCGATATGCAAAACGAGCGCCCGGCAGCTCGCCCCGAGCGCCGGGGTGATCCCCGACAAATGCACCCAGGCGCTCGCCTGAACCAACGCCTCCCAGGGCGCATCCTCAAAACCGAGCTCCGAAGCCGCGGAATGCTTGCGGTCGTAAATGACGCGGCTGGTTCGCGGGAGAGGTCCGGATTCGTAAAACATCAGCCCTAGACGAGCATTTTCGATCCACCGTACCCAGCGCGTATCGACCCCGTGCCGGCGGGCCTCGCTATCCACAATGCGGCCAAGCGGCCCGACAGGCAGCCGTGATACCCATGCCACACGACGCCCAAGCCGGGCGAGCAGGCAGCCGACATTCAGCTCGCTCCCACCGACGCCGATTTCGAACAGCCGCGCCTGCTCGAACCTCTGCTGGCCCGGTGGCGATAGGCGCAGCAACGTCTCGCCAAGTGTCAGCAGATCATAGCTGACGTCGAGCGAAGGGGTCATCGGTCCAGGGAGCGGACAGGTGCCGGACGGCCGCAGCTAAGCCAAGCTCTTCGATACCATCTCATATGTGTTCTTGCTGAGGTTCGGGGCGGCAAGGACCCTTTCGAGTTCACGGCGCATCAGAGCTTGGCGCCGCGGTTCGTGCCGCCGCCAGGAGCCGAGCGGCTGCACGAGACGTGCAGCCGTGGTTGGATTGAGCGGATCGAGCGCAATCACCTCGTCGGCGAGCAGATCATAGCCCGTACCGTCAGCATCATGGAAACGCAGCTGGTTTGCTTGCGCGAAAGTACCGACGAGGGCGCGGACGCGGTTCGGGTTCTTGCGCTCAAAAGCCGGGTGACGGGTCAACTCGCGCACCCGCTCCGCGGTTTGCGGCAATGACGAGCGCGCCTGCAAGGCGAACCATTTGTCGGTGACTAGATCGTCATGCGACCAAAGCTCGTAGAAGCGGCGCAGTGCTGCATTCCGCTCGGCGCAGTCGAGGTCGGCAAGCACCGTCAGCGCCGCCAGCACATCAGTCATATTTTGCGCGGCCTCAAATTGCACCATGGCAAGGGCCGCGCCTTTCGCAGAGTCGGCGGCCGCGAGGTAACCGACGCAAGTATTGCGAAGCGCGCGTCTGCCGATCGATCGGCCATCGATGTTGTAAGGGCCCGCGTCGCCAAGCTCTCGGTAGGCGGCGGCCAAGTCCGCTTCCAAAACTCTCGCGAGCTCCAGCCGGGCGGTTTCTCGGACGGCGTGAATGCTCTCGACGTCGATGATCTCGAGCTGATCGGCAAGAAATGTTTCGCCGGGCAGCATCAGCGCCTCGGCGGCGAAGGCCGGGTCGCGGTCAGCATCGGCAAGGGTGCGCCGCATTGCAGCAATGAGATCCGGGTCGAGCGGTGCCGCCGCACTCTCACCGCGCTGATAAGCGGCGATCCGTTCGAGCAGCAATTTGGTCGCGACCTGCTGGCCGGCCTCCCACCGGGCGAACGGCTCGGTGTCGTGCACGGCAAGGAATTTTAACCTGTCGAGCGGAACGTCCTTCAGTTTGACCGGAGCCGAAAAGCGGCGCAGCAGCGAAGGCACGGGCCGCGAAGGCACGTCGCGAAAACGAAAGCTCTGCCGAGCCGCCGCGAACGGAAGCACGCGCGTGCCAGGCTGGCTCGCCGTCTCGCCGGCCAACTGGGTCGGCAATTCGGCACCGTCCGCCCCGATCAGCCCCATTGCCAGCGGGATCAGCATCGGCGATTTTTCGGGTTGGCCCGGTGTTGGCGGGACCTTCTGTGCAGTGACGAGCTCGTAGCTCCCGGTTGCGGGGTCCCAGCGGTCCTCGACAGTGACTTCGGGTGTCCCGGCCTGTTCGTACCAGCGTTTGAATTGGCCGAGATCGACGCCGCTGGCATCCTGCATCGCGGCGACGAAATCTTCGATCGTCGCCGCGTGATTATCGTGCCGACTGATGTACAGATCCATGCCGCGGCGAAACCCGTCTTTCCCGACAAGGGTATGGATCATGCGCACCAGTTCGGCGCCTTTGTTGTAAACCGTCGGCGTGTAGAAATTGTCGATCCTGATATAGCTTTCCGGCCGCACCGGGTGAGCGAGCGGGCCGTCATCCTCCGGAAATTGAATAGCGCGCAACGTGCGCACTTCGGAAATCCGCCGCACCGCCCTGCTGCCTTGGTCGGCGGAAAACTCCTGATCGCGGAAGACCGTCAGCCCTTCTTTCAGCGAGAGCTGGAACCAATCGCGGCAGGTCACCCGATTGCCGGTCCAGTTATGGAAGTATTCGTGGGCAATCACGGCTTCGATGTTCTGATAATCCGTATCCGTCGCAGTCTCTGGTTTGGCCAGCACATACCGGGTATTGAAAATGTTGAGGCCCTTGTTTTCCATCGCCCCCATATTGAAGTCGCTGACCGCGACGATGTTGAAAACATCAAGGTCGTATTCGAGGCCGAACACGTCCTCGTCCCAGCGCATCGCTTTTTTCAACGAAGCCATCGCGTGTCCGCATTTGTCCTCATCGCCGCCGCGCACCCAGATCGCGAGTGCCACCTCCTTGCCGGAGCGGGTCGTAAACCGGTCAGACACGGGGACCAGATCCCCGGCGACCAGCGCGAACAGGTAGGAGGGCTTGGGATGCGGATCGACCCATTTCGCCCAATGCCGGCCATCACCCAGTTCGCCGCTCTCGACCGGGTTGCCGTTCGACAGCAGCACTGGAAAGCGGCCCTTATCGGCGATGATCGTCATCGTATAGCGGGCCATTACGTCGGGTCGATCAACGAAGTAGGTAATGCGGCGAAAGCCTTCGGGTTCGCATTGCGTGCAGAAATTGCCTCCGGACATATAGAGGCCGGAAAGCGCGGTGTTGCTTTCCGGCGAAATCCGGGTTTCGACATCGAGCGTGAAGGCGTTGGGCACACCGGGGATGACGAGCCCGCCCTCCGCGGGAAGCTGATAGCGATTGGGGCCCAGCACCTCGCCATCGAGAGCCAGCGAGACGAGAGCGAGTTCCTCGCCATCCAACTGCAATGGCGCCAGCCGGTCAGCACTTGCGGGGTTGCGACGGACTCGCAGACGCGATTTGACCTGCGTATCGCCGCCCCGCAATTCGAAGACGAGATCGACGGTGTCGATCAGAAACTCGGGCGGCCTATATTCGGCAAGCCGCACCGGACGGGGCGGGGCAATATCGGTTGGGACATCGGGCATCAGCGGCGGGGCTCCAGCAGCGATGCATCATGCAGGCTGGTGTCCTGGCCGCGCACCGGATCGGCGATCGCCTCCGCTAGACCGCGGACGCCCTTCCACTCGCTCGGCGGGCGGACACGGCCGTCGCTGCCGATCTGGTCGATGCCCCAATAGATCTCGAGCCGGTGACCGTCGGGATCCCGGAATT
>JAFASL010000251.1 GCA_019244535.1 Alphaproteobacteria bacterium | reverse complement strand
GGCCGGGTCAGCGTTTGCTGGATGTCGCGGGAGGCACCGGCGACATCGTCCTGCGTGCCTGGCCGCGCCTATCGGGGGGACGGAGTGTGGCGGCGGCGAGCGCTATAGTGTGCGACGCCAGCCCGGCGATGCTCGCGATCGGCCGCGCCCGGGCGCTCGACCAGGGGATCCTCACGGGAATCGAGTGGGTCTGCACCGATGCCGAACGGCTGCCGGTGGCCGACCGCAGCGTTGATCTCTATACGGTCGGGTTCGGGCTGCGCAACGTCACGCATCTCGATCGGGCGCTCACCGAAGCGCGTCGTGTGCTGAAGCCGGGTGGGCGGTTTCTCTGCCTCGAATTTACGCCCGAAATAACCCCGCTTCTTCAGCCGCTCTACGATCTCTACAGCTTTCAGATCGTGCCGGTGCTCGGCCAGGTCGTGGCCGGTGATCGCGATGCCTATACCTACCTCGTCGAGAGTATTCGCCGCTTTCCGCCGCAGAGCCAACTCGCCACGATGATCGCCCAAGCCGGGCTCGAACAGGTCAAGTTCCGGAACCTGACGGGGGGCATCGCTGCGCTCCACTCGGCTTGGCGTCTTTGATCAGCCGCGACCCCGATTTGGGCTTCTGCGCAGCGCCCGCAATTTTGTGCGGCTGTTGCGAATCTGCCTTGCGCTCGCGCGGCACGACGCGCTGTTCCCGCTCCGCGAAATCCCAATTCTGGCCCCGTTCATTCGCTTCGGGACGTGGTTTGCGGTACGGCGCAGTAGGATCCGCCTGCGCCCGGGTCAGCGGCTCGCTGCCGCTTTCGAGGAGCTGGGGCCGAGTTTCATCAAGCTCGGACAGCTCTTGTCCACCCGGGCCGATCTTTTCGGCGAGGGTATTACAGCCGATCTGGCGAGCCTGCAGGATCGCCTGCCGCCTTTTCCGGGAGCTGTGGCCCAGGCTTTGATCGAGGCCGAATTCGCGCGGCCGCTCGGCACACTATTCGCCACATTCGATGAGGCGGCAATTGCCGCCGCGTCGATAGCCCAGGTCCATTTCGCTCGCACTACCGCCGGAGATGAGGTCGCCGTCAAGGTACTGCGGCCTGGCATTGCTGCAGCGTTTGCTCGAGACCTCGACCTTTTTCTGTGGCTCGCCGGATTGGCAGAGTGGCTGCTGGCAGGGTTGCGGCGGCTGAAGCCGGTCGAGGTCGTGCAGACCCTCGCCGAGGTGGTGCGGTTCGAAATGGATCTGCGCCTCGAAGCCGCGGCCGCCGCCGAATTGGCGGAAAATTTCGCCGGTGACCCGAGCTTTCGCGTTCCGCGCGTCGATTGGCTGCGTACCGGCCGCACCGTGCTGACAACCGAACGGATAACCGGGGTTCATATTGATGACCGAGCAGGGCTTCTTGCGGCCGGGCACCGGATCGAGGGTGTGTTGGGTAGAGCTGCCGCTGCTTTTTTCAACCAAGTCTTTCGCGACGGTTTCTTTCACGCCGATCTGCACCCCGGCAACATGTTCGTCGACCCGGACGGGGCGATTGCCGTGGTTGATTTCGGGATCATGGGCCGGCTCGACCGCGCTACGCGATTTTACCTGGCGGATATGCTGCTGGGGTTTCTTTCCGGCGATTACCGTCGCGTAGCGGAAGTGCATTTCGCAGCAGGATACGTGCCGCCGGGCCGGTCTATCGATGCGTTCACACAGGCCTGCCGGTCGATCGGCGAGCCGATTCTCGGCAAACCGCTGGAGCAGATTTCGGTCGCCCGCCTGCTCGCCCAGCTCTTCGAGATCACCGAGCAATTCGAAATGGAAACGCAGCCGCAGCTGTTGCTGCTGCAGAAGACAATGGTCGTCATCGAGGGCGTCGGCCGCCGCCTCGATCCCGAAATCAACATTTGGGCCCTGGCACGGCCGCTCATCGAAGAGTGGATGCGCGACAATCGCGGTCCCGAAGCAAGCCTGCGGCTCGGCCTCGAGGCGATTGCGGATCTAGTCGAACGGGTGCCGCGCCTGGTGCGCAGCCTTGAGGCAATGGTCACCGCCTGGTCTCGCGACGGGGTGATGCTGCATCTGGAGACGCTCGCGCTTCATGCCGCTCACCGCGGCCGGCATCTGGGGATCGTGTTGGTCCCAGTGTGGGTCACGGCCGCAGCCTTGGCTGGAATCGCGATTGCGCTGCTGTTCGGGCGTTAGCCGGGTAGAACCGTGCAGAAATTTTTTGCGCCACTGTGAAGTACTTCACAGTCGGCGGTGCGCGGACGCGTCAGATTGCTGAGCGGCGGACCAGCTGTGCCGCTGGCCGAAACCCGTCACCCAAGGAGCAGGAAATGTCTAGGATCAGGCACCCCGCGCTGGCCGCGGGGTCGATCCTTTGGTTGTTGGAAAGCGCGACGGGGCCGCCAGCCCTGGCCTTCGAGCGGCAAATCGAGGTGACCAACAATACGCGAATGGCGATTGTCGAAATTCAAATAGCCCGGGTCGGAACGGATCGGTGGGAAACCGACCTTCTGGGCGAAGATATCCTGCTTCCGGCCCAGTCTTTAATGGTCGACATCGAAGATGCGAAGGGTTACTGCCGCTTTGATTTCAAGACGGTATTTGATGATGGAGCGACGTTGATCCGTAGAAATGTCGATGTCTGCGCCGCGGAAAGATTTGCTATCTCCTATCGATAGCCCCTCGCCCTTGCCCCCGGACGGTAGCATATTGAATCCTTAACTGACTGGATCGGAGGGCCGACTTGCTTCGGGACCGGCGCATTCTGCTGATCATTTCCGGCGGGATCGCCGCCTATAAGAGCCTCGATTTGATCCGCCGGCTGCGTGAGCGGGGCGCCGCGGTGCGCTGCATAATGACTGTTGCGGCGAAGCACTTCGTGACACCGCTGTCGGTTGCCTCACTGAGCGAAGACAAGGTCTATGACGACCTCTGGTCGCTGACCGACGAAAGCGAAATAGGTCATATCCGCCTGTCTCGAGAGGCCGATCTCGTGCTTGCCGCGCCGGCAAGCGCCGACCTGATCGCCCGCATGGCGGCTGGGCTCGCCGACGACCTCGCGACAACGGCTCTTCTCGCCTCCGACAAGCCGATACTGATCGCCCCGACGATGAATTTGATGATGTGGGCGCATCCGGCGACCCAATCGAACCTCGCCACCCTCGACGCCCGCGGTGTGATGCGCGTCGGACCGGGCTCGGGCGATCTTGCCTGCGGCGAGGTCGGTTCGGGGCGCATGGCCGAACCATTGGAGATCGTTGCCGCCATCGAGCAGGTATTGACCGGCGCTAAAAGGCTGGTTGGAAGGCGAGCGCTGGTCACCAGCGGGCCGACTCGCGAGCCGATCGATCCCGTACGCTACATATCGAATCATTCCTCGGGCAAGCAGGGTCACGCCATCGCCGCAGCCCTGGCGACGCTCGGGGCCGAGACAGTGCTTGTTTCTGGACCGACGCAGGAGCCGACGCCCGCCGGGGTGAAGCTGGTTGCGGTCGAGACCGCGGCGGAAATGCTTGCCGCTTGCGAAGCCGCGCTGCCGGTCGACGTGGCCGTGATGGCGGCGGCAGTTGCCGACTGGCGGATCGAGACGGCGGCGCTCCACAAGCTGAAGAAAGACGGGGGCCGCCCGCCGGTTCTCCGCCTTGCCGAAAACCCGGACATCCTGTCCCGCATCGCACAGCGCAGTAATGATCGGCCCACTCTCGTTATCGGTTTTGCAGCAGAGACCAACGAGGTCGTCGAGAACGCGCGCATAAAGCTCGGACGCAAACACTGCGACTGGATTCTCGCCAACGACGTCTCGCTTGGAACCGGCACCTTCGGCGGGGACCGAAACACGATCCACCTAGTGGAGGCGGCGGGCGTGGAGGACTGGCCGGTTATGACAAAACGCGAAGTCGCTGCCCGCTTGGCCGACCGCATAGCGGGATCGCTCGGCTATCCACCGTTGCACCCGCCATGAAGGTAGAGTTGAAGATCCTCGACCCGCGACTGCCTGGCTGGGGCTTTCCAAGCCGGGGATCGCGGCTCGCGGCGGGGCTCGACCTTCACGCCTGTCTCGACCGTCCGCTTCTCCTCGAGCCGCAAGCCCCGGCTGCGCTCATCTCCGCCGGCATCGCTTTTCGCATCGGCGATCCCGATTGGTGCGCGCTCGTGCTTCCGCGGTCCGGCCTCGGTCACGAGGGGGGGCTGGTGCTCGGCAACGCGGTCGGCCTGATCGACGCGGATTACGAGGGGCCCTGCCTGATCTCCGCCTGGAACCGCAATCCAGTTCAGCGCGGTAGCGTCATCGAGATCCGGCCGGGAGACCGCATCGCCCAACTGGTCTTTACCCGCATTGCGCGGCCCGACTTCAAGATTGTGCCGTCATTTTCGGGTAAAGCAGGCCGACTGGAGGCCGGGTTTGGTTCGACCGGCGTCGAGGCCGCTTGTCCCGATCCGCTTCCGGGGTGACAATCCTCCGACAAGACCCGGAACAAGGGGTGACGGTTCGGGCGAAGATGATTCGACTAACCAAGAAACTGCTTTTCGCCATCGAGGCGGTACTCGACATCGCCTACAATGGCGGTCACGCGCCGGTACGTTCATCGGAAATTACCGAGCGCCAGCGCATTCCCCGCCGCTATCTGGAACCAGTGTTACAGGAGTTGGTCCGCCACAAGATCCTTTTCGGAATCCGTGGGCCGAGCGGCGGCTATCGTCTCGCCCGCGAGCGGCGGCGAATAAGCCTCGGCGACATTGTCCGTACGTTACAGAGGCTCGAAAATGCGGAAGATCCGATTGCCGACCCGGCCGGCAGCGCGCTCGGCCATCAGATCGTGCGTCCGCTATGGCTCGATCTCCAGGCGGAGATGATGAAGCGGCTCGACTCCCTGACCCTAGAGGATCTCTGTGGTCGCGCTCACCGCGCCGGCATTACGGGCCGAACCACCGACTACACCGATTTCGAGATTTGAGTAGGCGAGCCGAAGTCGTCAC
>JAFASL010000119.1 GCA_019244535.1 Alphaproteobacteria bacterium | reverse complement strand
GCCCTGGCCTCGCCAATTGCGGTGGCCAGCTGATGGCACTCGTTCTCCATCTTTACCCAGAGCTCGTGCAAGTTGGCGGCCGAAGCTTGCGCCCCTTCGCTCACAGTCCGACCTCCCTCGAACCCTCCGTCGGATCGAGATTAGTTCGCGATGCGCCAGCCCGGCTGTCCAAAACGCGTCCAAAGCCGTCGGACGTGCTCTGTGGGTCAGTCTCGCCGATGGGCGAGATTCGGTCGGCCGCCGCGCCGTCCCTGAAGCCGCGTGGCGCGCAACCCCGGGAGCCCGTGAGCATCGAATGCGCGTTGCCAGGATTGGAGCTCTTCCTCAGACAGCTCGTAGCGCCGGCAAGCTTCCTCAAGCGTGATGGCGCCCTCGCGCAGCGCTGCGAGAACCGCTGCTTTACGGCGAGCCACCCATCGCTTGGTGTTTGGCGGCGGCAGATCGGTCATCCGCCAAGCCCATCGCTAGCATCGACCTCGGCGCTCGTTCCGTCGCGCCGGGTTCGGACCGCGGGCAGGGCGAGCGGCGACGCTGCTTGGTGTCCTGTCATGCCCTTCGCCCGAGCTTCAACTGGCAGGTTTCACAGACTGCCTCTGCTACCTACCTCCGGCGCAGGGAAAATCGGAGAACCTTTTTTGTGACCAAGCATAGTTAATTAGTGCCGCCTCCTTGCGCAGTCGGCCCGGGTCGGCCGCCATTCGCAGCGGGCAAGGCAGATCAGCGCAGCCGAGTAAGGGCTTGCTAGCCCAATATGACCTGCAATGATCGGGGACACGCCAACCGGGAATACGGGGAATGGGCGAGAGAAGGCGGATTTTGATCGGAGCAGCCGTGCTGCTCAGCCTCGGCATGGGCATACGCCAGAGCCTCGGCCTCTTCCTGACGCCAGTTACCCGCGATCTCGCGCTGTCGGCGGCTGATTTCACGCTGGCCGTCGCGGTGCAAAACATCGTTTGGGGAGTATCGCAGGCTCCGGTAGGCGCGTTTGCCGACCGCTTCGGCCTCCGCTCCACCATGGTAGCGGGTGCTGCGATCTACGTGCTCGGGCTCACGACAATGGCTTTGGCTGGAGGCGCGGCGGCGCTGATCGCCTCGGGCGTGCTGATCGGCATAGCGCTGTCCTGCACCGCGTCATCCCTGGCGTTAACCGCGACCGCTCGCGCCATCACCGAGCAGCAAAGGAGCAAAGTGCTCGGCATCGTATCAGCCGCCGGGTCGCTCGGCACGCTGTTGATCCCGTTGATCACTCAAACTCTGCTCGCGCACCAAGCGTGGCAAGTCGGCGTGCTGTTTTTCATCGTCCTGGCTTTGACGATGCTGCCGGCGGGGTTTTGCGCCGGTGGGGCGGACCGGCTGCCCGGAGCGGCCGCATCGAGGGTAACAATGCGCGCGATGATCGGCCAGGCCGCGCGGCATCGGCCTTTCCTGGTGATGTCGGGAGCCTATTTCGTCTGCGGCCTCAATCTCGTATTCCTCACCACTCACCTGCCGACCTATCTGGCTATCTGCGGCCAAGACCCGATGCTGAGCGCCGAGGCTCTCGCGGTAATCGGCGGGATGAACTGCGTCGGCTCGCTGACGGCGGGTTGGCTCGGCGCGCGCTACCCGAAGCATGTTCTGCTCGGGATGCTTTACATTCTGCGCGCGCTGGTATTCACGGCCTATTTCGTGATGCCGCCGACACCCGCGAGCACCCTCCTCTTTGCCGCCGCGATGGGGATGCTGTGGCTCAGCGTTGCGCCGCTAGTCAGCGGGCTCGTCGCCGAGATGTTCGGCACCCGCTACATGGCGACTCTGCTCGGCCTCGCCTTTGTCATGCACCAGGTCGGATCGTCGCTCGGCGCTTGGGGCGGGGGTCTGATCTTTGATCTGACCGGATCCTACGACCGCGCCTGGCAGACGGGCGTGCTGATCGGATTTGGCGCCGGCGTTGTCCAGATTCTTGCCGGCGGACCGCCGCGCCGGCAACGGCAAGTCATCGAGCCACGCCTTGCCGCGACTTAGAGGAAATAACAGAAATGGGCGTTACACGAAAGTCTGGCTCGTAACAATATTAAGATTTCGTGACATTGGAACAGCTTCAATTGGAGGATGTTTCGGAGGTTAAGACCGTCTTGAGTGTTGGTCCCTCTGATGTACTTTGTCGCCCTCGCGACCGATTATGACGGCACCTTGGCGGAAGACGGTCGGGTCGCCGAAGAGACCATTGCGGCGCTGCATTCGTTCCGGCAATCGGGCCGCAAGCTGATCCTTGTCACTGGGCGGGAGCTGCCGGATCTGAAGCGCGTTTTTCCGCATCTCGACCTATTCGACGCCGCGGTGGTGGAGAATGGGGCTGTTTTAGTTGATCCCGCGACGGGCGAGGAAATCCCGCTCGGCGACGCGGCTCCTCTTCTTTTCGTCGAAGAACTGCGACGGCGGCGCGTCGCGCCTCTTTCGGTTGGCCGCAGCATCGTCGCGACGTGGGAGCCAAACGAAAGGGTCGTCCTGGATACAATTCGCGAGCTCGGGCTCGAGCTGCAGATCGTGTTCAACAAGGGAGCCGTCATGGTGCTCCCGGCCGGCATCAACAAAGCAAGCGGGCTCGCTGCTGCGCTCGCGCGGTTGCGGCTGTCGCCGCTCAATGTCGTTGGGATCGGCGATGCCGAAAACGACCACGCGTTCCTGCGGTCATGCGGCTGCGCAGTCGCAGTTGCCAATGCGCTCCCGATGGTCAAGGCAGACGCCGAGATTGTCACGAACACCCCTCGCGGCGCCGGCGTGGTCGAAACGATACGCCATATCCTCGACGACGACCTCGCCGCGACCATCCCCAGAATAGGGCGCCAGACCGTCGCGATCGCGCGCGACCTGGAGGGAAAACCGATTCGCCTGCATCCGCAATGTGGCGGCATGCTGATCGCGGGGATATCCGGCGGAGGCAAGTCCACTGCCGCGACGGGACTGATGGAGAACATTGTCGAGCGTGGGTTTCAGCTTTGCGTGGTCGACCCGGAGGGCGACTACGCCAATGTGGAAGGCGCTCTGGTCCTGGGTGATGCGAAATCTGCCCCGCGGCTAACCGAAATCATCGAACTGCTCAGTAAACCGGAACAGAGCGCCGTGCTCAATCTTCTCGCGCTCGACATCGCTGAAAAGCCGCCTTTTCTTTCCGAGTTGCTGCCGGCCTTGGCCCAGTTGCGGGTCGAGACGGCACGCCCGCACTGGCTGATGATCGACGAGGCCCACCACCTCTTGCCGTCGGGTTGGAGCGGCGCGCCCCTGGTCCTTCCTCAGGAATTTGCCGCCTATGTTTTAATCACAGTGGAACCCGAGCACATTTCTGCCGCAGCTCTGCAATCGATAGACTACGTTCTGGCCTTGGGTGGCGGGGCCGACCGCGTGGTAGCCTCATTCTGCGAAGTCGTCGGAGAGCGGGCGCCGCCACCGTTCGGGCAATCGATCGGTCGTGGCCAGGCGCTGTTCTGGTCTCGAAGCTCTGAGGAACTACGGCTGGTCTCGACAATTCGTCCGCGGCACGAGCAGCAGCGTCACAGCCGCAAATACGCCGAGGGCGAACTCGGTGAGGACAAGAGTTTCTACTTTCGCGGACCAGAGAGCGCCTTAAATTTGCGGGCGCAGAACTTGGCGCTCTTTCTTCAAATTGCCGAAGGCATCGATGATCGGACCTGGCTTCATCATCTGCGGGTTGGGGACTATTCCCGCTGGCTCAGAGACAAAATCAATGATCGTGAACTAGCCGACGAAGTCGCGACGACCGAAAACGACCAAAATCTGACCCCTTCCGAAAGCCGGAATCGGGTGAAGAGAGCGATCGAGAGCCGCTATACCGGCTCCGCATAATGAATCTGCGGGGCGAACATGCGAGTGCCCAAAGATTCGCGAACCGGGACCACATGGTTGACGAACTGCTCGACCGAGGTTTGCCAACTGAATCGCTCGGCGTGAGAGCGGCAGGTTTCGCGAGGAATCTTTAGAGCCTTCGTGGCGGCTGCGGTCAGGTCCCAATCGAGCGCGCCGGCGCCGCTGTCGCCGAGGACGTCAAGGGGTCCCGGCACCGGTAAGGCTGCGACCGGAAGCCCGCAGGCCAGCGCCTCGAGCAGCACCAGGCCGAACGTCTCGGTGCGGCTCGGCAACACGAACACATCCGCCGATGCGTAATGCCGCACCAGCGCTTCGCCCTGCTGGAGTCCGGCAAAGTGCACATTCGGATAGCGGCGCTTCATCTCCGGCAGCAGATGGCCATCGCCGACGACCAGTTTGGAGCCCGGCAAATCGAGGTCGAGAAAGGCCGGCAAACTCTTCTCGGCCGCAATGCGCGTTACGCATAGAAAAACCGGGCGAGGCAGGTCGACTGCGGGCACGCATCCCGGCCGGAACAAGGTAACGTCGACGCCCCGCGTCCAGAGCGCGAGGTGGTCGAAGCCGCGCGACGCGAGTTCTCGGCGGAGCGTTTCGGTAGGCACCATGACGGCGCTCGATCGGCCATGGAAGCGCCGCAATACCGCGTAGGTCCATGCCAGCGGGACCCCGAAACGGGCCTTCATATATTCGGGGTATCTGGTGTGAAACGCTGTCGTGAAGTGGAGTGCGCGTTTGACGCAATATCCCCGCGCCGCCACGCCGAGAGGTCCTTCGGTCGCGATATGGATCGCGTCCGGCCGCAGCGCCTCCAAGAGCCTGATGAGGCGCGGCCGGGCGCCGACTGCCAAGCGGACTTGGCGGTCCGTCGGGCAAGGCACCGTGCGAAAGAGATCCGGGGTGAGGGGAAAAACCTCGTGCCCTGCGGCCGTCAGCCCCTCGCACAATGCTCCGAGCGTGCGCGCGACCCCGTTGACCTGCGGCTTCCACGCGTCGGAAACGAGAGCGAACCTCATAAAGCTGTGTCGACGAGAACGGGAAGCCGGGCTTCGATTTCGCTCTCCGGTTCGTCTACCACGCCGTCGATTGGCGGGCGCGATCTCCATTTCTCGATCCAGTCGATCAGCTCCAGCCGGCCGTCGTAATGCTCGACCAAAGCAGTGCAACTCTCAACCCAATCCCCGTCGTTGCAATAGAGTATGCCGTTCATCTCGCGAATTTCGGCGTGATGGATGTGGCCGCAGACTACGCCGTCAACACCACGCCGGTTCGCCTCGTTGGCCACGGCATCGGCGAAGGAGCCGATATACTGCATCGCATTCTTGACGCGGTGCTTGAGATACGCAGAAAGCGACCAGTATTGATAACCCAAGCGGCGGCGCACCGTGTTGAAATAGCGATTGAGCCAAAGCGCGGCGGTGTATGCGCCGTCCCCGAGCAACGCTAGCCAGCGCGCATGCTTGACCACCGCGTCGAACATATCGCCATGCAGAACCAGCAGTCGGCGCCCATCGGCAGTGACGTGAATGACCTCTTCGGCGACCTCGACGCCGCCAAACTGCAGCAGCGTATAATCGCGCAGCCATTCGTCGTGATTGCCGGGCACGTAAATGACGCGCGTACCCTTGCGGACCTTGCGTAGTACCTTCTGGACCACATCGTTGTGCGTCTGCGGCCAATACCAAGATCGCTTCAGCCGCCAGCCGTCGATGATGTCGCCGACGAGATAAATCGTGTCCGCATCGTTCCAGCGGAGGAAGTCGATCAAGAAATCGGCTTTGCACCCGCGGGTACCCAGATGAATGTCGGAGATCCAAATCGCGCGATACCGGTCCATCAGCTGATCTGGCTCACGACGGCCCGCCGCCGGAAATCGGTTCAGTTTTGTGCGAATAGGCCCAAATCTGCGCCGGCAGCACATT
>JAFASL010000567.1 GCA_019244535.1 Alphaproteobacteria bacterium | reverse complement strand
TATCCCGCCGTTGCCTGAGGCGCGCGATTCACTTCCTCGCATACCATTTGATCCTTGCCCGGCGGCGGACACAGATCACGCGGGCGGCGGGGTTTCGCCTTATTGTACGCCCGACAGTATTTCATCCGCGGTACTTTCTCAGCAGCGAGCGCTTCGCCGAATTCGTTGATCGCCTCGACCTGAGAGGCAAGCGCGTCGTCGACATCGGCACCGGATCGGGCATTCTCGCCCTCGCAGCGGCGCGTGCCGGCGCCGAAAGCGTGATAGCCGCCGACATCAATCCGAGCGCGGCTTTGACAGCTGCCGAAAACGCGCGCGCCAATGGTTTTGATGACCGAGTGAGCGCGCTATGCTGCGACCTGCTCTCGGCGCTTGCGCCACGGCCGCTATTCGATGTGATCCTATCGAGTCCTCCCAAACACGCGGGCGAGCCGCGTGATCTTGCCGATCGCGGCTGGCACGCCGGTCTCGCTTATCGCCATATAGAAGCTCTATTCGAGCAGTCTCGAGCGCGCCTGAGGCCGGGAGGTCGGCTATACGTTATGGTTTCGTCGGATTCCGACCTCGGTCTGTTAGGGGCGCTCATTGCGCGAGCGGATTTCCGGGTACGCATTGCTTCCGAGCGCTCGATACTGATCGAGTCTTTCATCATTTACTCCTTGGAGGCATGCTGATTGGGCAAACGTCGAAGAAGCTCTGCCTTCGCGGTCAATCGATTGAGCCAGCCAGCCACAGGCCCCAGGTAGCGAGGGCGAGAAAGGGGCCGAAGGGCATTGCCGAATGTCTGCCCAACCGCTTACCGGTCAGGCGCAGAAAAGCGGCAATGGCGAGCGCCAACAGCGCCGCGAAAAGAACAACCTGCGGCAGGGCGGCGGCTCCGAGCCAGGCGCCCGAAGCGGCCAGCAGCTTGGCGTCGCCGCCCCCTAATCCCTCGCGGCCGCGCAATGCCCGGTAAAGTGCCGCCATCGCCGCGAGGCTCAGATAGCCCAGCGCTGCACCCAAAGCGCGCTGGGTCAATTGATCAGGATCGAAGACGAAAGCGGCGGCGAGGCCGGCAATGATCAGCGGCAAGGTGAGGACATCGGGCAACAGCCAGCTGCGCAGGTCGGTCCATCCGAGGGTAAGCAGCCACCAGCCGAGAAGACAGTCGAGCCATGCGCGCTGCCCGCCATCGATCAGCACGGCAGCAAACGCGATGCCAAGGGCGGCCAGCTCGACCCCCGGATAGAACCACCCAGTGGGCTGCCCGCAATAGCGGCAGCGTCCGCCGGCCGCGAGCCAGCTAAGGATCGGCACCAGGTCGCGCGCGCGCAGCGCCGTCCGGCAGGCTTCGCAGCGCGACCGGCCCCGAGCGAAGGGCAAGCCTTCCGGTAGACGCCGGATAAGGACGCCGAGAAAGCTGCCGATGACCGGGGAAGCAACCACGAGGCTCCATTCCGCCGCGCCGGTTTCACCTATCCGACCGAACAATTCCGCCGCTAACCCTCGCACTCGCCCCGCCGCCCCTCTTTGGGCTATTCTGCGCTACGCGCTGTAACGCCTGCTCGTGATATAGCAACGTCATGCCATTCGAGTCCGCCGAGTCTCCCGGTACTCACGATCCAAGCGATCTCATCGGCAAACTTGGCATGAGCCTCCTCGATAGCGGGGCGATCGACCGGCGTACGCTGGAGCGCGCTCGGCGCGTCGCCGCCGAGACGGGGGCCCGGCTCGACCAGGTGCTGACCCAACTCGGCCTCGTCAGCGATCGCGGGCTCGCCGAAGCCTTGGCCCAGCTGATTGCAGCGCCGCTCGTCGGCGCTGCAGACTATCCCGATGCACCGCTGTTCCGTGATCGGCTGAAGCCCAAATTTCTGCGCCGGGTCCGCGCAATGCCGATTGCGGCGAGCGATGAGCGCGCGACCCTCGCGATGGCTGATCCGCTCGACGCCTTTACCCGTAATGCGATTTCCGCGGCGCTCGGCCGGCCGGTCGCTGTTGCGGTCGCTGTTCCAATCGAGCTCGAAGCTGCTCTCGAGCGGCTTTACGCCGAACTTGGAGAGGGTGGCGACGCCGCGGAGATGCTCGATGAGATGGTCACCGATGCCGAGCCGGCGGAAGAGGATGCCGAGCGGCTCAAAGACCTCGCCAGCGAGGCGCCGGTCATCCGCCTTGTCAATCAGCTGATTGCGCGGGCGGTCGAGACGCATGCCTCGGACGTCCATCTCGAGCCGTTCCCGGACCGGCTGCGGATACGCTATCGCTATGACGGAGTACTTCATGAGGTGGAGCCGCCGCCGGCGCGGCTGCAGGCCGCCGTAATTTCGCGTATCAAAATTATGGCGCGACTGGACATCGCAGAGCGCCGGTTGCCGCAGGATGGTCGTATCAAGCTGACGGTGCGCGGCCACGAGATCGATTTTCGTGTTTCGACGGTGCCCTCGCTGCATGGTGAAAAGGTGGTGTTGCGCATCCTCGACCGTACGGCAGTCGAGTTCGATTACGCGAAACTCGGTTTGCCGGACGACATTCGGCAGGGCATTGAACGCGCGCTCGATCTGCCGAATGGCATGGTGCTGGTGACCGGACCCACGGGTAGCGGCAAGACGACGACGCTGTACACCGGACTTTTGAAGCTGAACACCGTCGCCCGCAATGTGGTGACCGTCGAAGACCCGATCGAATACCAGCTGACGGGAATCAACCAGATCCAAGTAAAGCCGCAGATCGGTCTCAATTTCGCAAGCTTGTTGCGCTCGATATTGCGGCAGGACCCGGACGTCATCATGATCGGCGAGATCCGGGACCTCGAAACCGTGCAGATCGCCGTGCAAGCGGCGTTGACCGGCCATCTCGTGCTGTCGACGATCCACACGAACTCGGCCGCTGCAACGATGACGCGGCTGCGCGACATGGGGCTCGAAGATTACCTGATGACGGCAACCCTCAAAGCAGTCCTGGCGCAGCGGCTGGTCCGCCGCCTGTGCCCGGTGTGCAAGACAGCAGACCCGGCGCCTGCGGCGCTGATCGAGCGGCTCGGCCTCGAACGGCTGGCCCCTTCCGGGCAGATTACGCTATTTCACCCAAAAGGCTGCCCCGCCTGCCGAGGTACCGGGTACCGTGGCCGCCGGGCGATCGCCGAGCTTTTGGTGCCGAGCCGGGCGACCGACCGGCTGATCTTCGAGGGCGCCGACGATGCCGCGATCGAACGCGCCGCGGTCGAGCAAGGCATGCGTCCGATCTTTGACAACGGCCTGCTGGCGGTGATCGAGGGCGATACCACCATCGAAGAGGTCGTGCGCTGCATCCGCGGCGAGGCATAGAATGCCCGACTTTCGCTGGTCTGCAGTGAACCCCGGCGGCGATGTCGTGCATGGTCTGATGGAGGCGCCGGATCGCTCCGCGGTCGTCGAGCGGCTGCAGCGGCAGGGGCAGGTCGTGCTGCGCGCCGACCCGGCCGGCGGGCGCGGTGGCTGGGCCGACCTCCTGCGGATCGAGCTCGGCGGCAACCGCGGTCTCGACAAGGCCGGGCTCAGCGAGGCCACGCGCGAGCTCGCTATAATGTTGGCGGCGGGGCAGGACCTCGATCGTGCGCTCCGCTTTGTTGTCGAAAATACCCGCGATGCGCGCGCCCGCGCGATCCTCGGCAATGTGCGGGACAAGGTAAGGTCCGGCAGCTCGCTCGCTGCGGCGCTCGCCGCCGAGCCGCGAAGCTTTTCCAAGCTCTATATCGGCCTGGTGCGAGCCGGAGAAGCGGGCGGTACGTTGCCGGCGACGCTCGATCGGCTGGCGAGCCTGCTCGAGCGCGAGCGGAGCCTCAGCGCCAACCTGCGATCGGCTCTGATCTATCCGGCGCTGCTGATCGTCGCGGCCATAGGCTCGATCGTGCTCCTGCTCGATTACGTGCTGCCGCAGTTCGCACCGATATTCGAGCAAGCGGGCGCCGAGTTGCCTGCCGCAACCCGCGCGCTGATGACCATCGGGACTCTGGTGGGCGCGGCAGCGCCATGGCTGCTGGTGGCGCTCTTCGCTGCCGGACTGATCGTCCGGCAGTTATTGGCGCGCCCCGCCTACCGCCTGAAATTTGACCGCCTGTTGCTGCGTCTGCCGGTTGCCGGCGGCCTGCTGCGCGAGACGCTGGCCGCCCGGCTCACACGCACGCTCGGCAGCTTGCTGCAGAATGGCGTGGCGCTGATCCCGGCCCTCGGCATCGCCAAGGACGCACTCGGCAATCTCGCCGCCGCCGACGCCGTTGAGGCCGCGGCGACGGGCGCCAAGGGCGGCGGCGGGCTCGCCCGTCCCCTCGCTGCCGCCGGCCTGTTTCCGGCGCGCACGATCCACCTGCTGCAACTCGGCGAGGAGGCCGCGCAGCTTTCGTCTATGGCGCTCAAGGCAGCCGATATTCACGACGAGCAAGCGCGTTTGATGATGCAGCGGCTTGTCGCGCTGGCGGTGCCAATGATTACGATCGCTATGGGTCTTGCCGTCGCCGGGATCGTCAGCGCGCTGCTAACGGCGATGCTGAGCCTCAATGATCTCGCGGTATAGCGGGCGCCGGCCAGGTCCGGGGAGCTGTTGCGGCTTCACGTTGATTGAGGTCATCGTCACGCTTGCGATTCTGGGTTTTGCTTTGGTTCTCGTTGCCGGTTACCGGCCGCCCTGGAGCAGCGGGTTGGGGCTGAAAGGAACGGCGGCCCAGCTTGCTTCGGGGCTGCGGCTGGCACGTTCTGAGGCCATCGTCAGCAATCGCCCCGTGACGTTCGACCTCGACATCACCGGCCGTCGTTATCGCGTCGGTACCGGGGTGGAGCGGCGCCTGCCCGCCAATCTCTCAATCGAGCTTCTGACAATCGTCGGTGAAGCCCGCGGTGCTGCTGCCGGCGATATCCGTTTCAATCCGGATGGCAGCTCGACCGGCGGCCGGATTGCTCTTGCCGACGGCGCGCGGCGTCTGGCCGTCGGCGTCGATTGGCTGACGGGGAGGGTGAGCGTTGCCGATATCCGCTGATCGAGAGGCGCGGAACGGCGGCTTTACATTGCTCGAAGTCGTCGTTGCCCTGGCCATCGCCGGGATGGCTTTGGTCGGGTTGTTCCGCGCCGGAAGCGCAGGGCTGTTTGCGGTAGACACCGCAGCGCGAGCCGAGGAGGCTGTCCAGCGCGCCCAGTCGCACCTTGCGGCAGTAGGACGGGACACCGGATTGGTCGAGGGCGAATTTACCGGCGACGACGGCGACGGCTACCGATGGACGCTGCGCGTCAGCCCGCTCACCTCGCGGCAGTCTTTGGCCCCGGACGGCGTTTCATCCGCGACGGTCACCTTGTTCAATGTCGAGGTCGCAATCTCCTGGCCCGGACACGAAGGTGACCGGTCGGTGGCGCTCAGAACATTGCGGCTCGGCAATGCGGGGACGGCCCCGTGATCCCGGTGGCGGGCGGGCATCGTTCCGCCGGGCAAGGCGGCTTCACCTTGCTCGAAATGGTCGTCGTGATCACAGTATTGGGCTTCTTGATGATCGGCCTGACCCACGGCGTGCGAACCGGGATTGCATTGTGGGAGGCGCAGACCCGCCGGGTCGGTGAAACCGCTGAGCTCGACGCCGCCGCCCGTATCTTGCGCTCTCTTCTGAGCGGCATCACCTCGATGTCCGCCGGCGGAGGTGTCGGCAATACGGCTGGCGCGGATGTAAAGGGCAGCGCCGCGAGCCTGGCGTTTGTCGGCGATTTGCCTACCGGGCTGGGAACCACTCAGCGCGCCGACATCACCCTGCAACTGAGCGGTGGCGGGCGCCTCGTCTTGCGGTGGACTCCCCATCGCCATGAGCTGTCCACCGCCCCCGCCCCGCCACCTACCGAAACCGAGCTGGTAAGCAAGGTCGAGCGCCTTGAGCTTGCCTACTGGGGAATGTCACCGTCAGGTCAGGAGACGGGTTGGCAATCACAGTGGGACGGCCCCGCCGCTCCCGAGCTCATCCGCGTTCGGCTCGTGTTGGGCGACAACGATCGGCGGCGCTTTCCGGATTTGATCGCTTCCCCCCATTCGTGACCTACCGGAAGGCGATTCGCGTAATTGCAGCAGAACGCGCACTGGCC
>JAFASL010000186.1 GCA_019244535.1 Alphaproteobacteria bacterium | reverse complement strand
TGCGCCCCTGCGCGCACCACGAACCTTGGCGGCATCTCGAGCTCCCTCGCGCGGCACTCGGGCGCGCGGAGCCTGGCGGTTCTTGAGATGCCATGATGCGGCGCGCTCTGAGACATTGCGCGCAATGGCGATCTCGTCCGACGCCATGCCGTCCTGCTCCATCTGCAGGATCGTTTCTTGGGGAACCAGCATCTCCGAAAACTCGTTCTACCGCCTGCTGATAAGAGTAGCTATCCATGACCGGCGCCCGCCCTTGCTGCTCAAAAACGGGAAAATCGCCGATCGCGCACATCATCGCAAAGGTTGCGGGCAAGACCACACGTGGGCGCGAGCCAGCGAAACCGTCAGCGGCGTCGAGGTGTCGATCGAAACCCCAGTTAGACCCTTTTTCAATCCATATCAAAGATCCAGGTAACGACCTGAGCGGTTAGGCCTGTTCGGCGGCCTCGCGGCGCTGTCATCTTAGGACATGGCCTCCCGAATCAACCGCTCCGGGGTCCGAATTTGCTCGGCGAGCTTTTGGTAGAGCGCCTGCCGCGCGTCGAGGTCAGCCCGACGGAACTCACAGTGCGCGCGAACTGGCAATCGCTGTTGGTGACGAACCGCTCGAAACCCGGATTGTGATCGTACGCCAGCTGGTGAAGGCTCGGGCAAGCAGATTCTGAGCAGCATAGTGCTCGCGCTTCTCGGCGTAGGGCAGGTCACCATAGCTCGCATTGAAACTCTTTGGCAGGAGCAAGAGGCCGCCGATGCGGTTTCGGTACTCTTGGAACTCGCTCGCGTGGGTGAATTCATCGGCATGGCGCTCTGGGTGGTCGGCCCAGATGTGCTCGATTTCGTAGCCTCTGCGACCGCGTTGCGCATATTCGGCATAACGTGAGGGCCGACCGGAGCGGGTCTCGACGTAGTCTGTCATGCGCGCTCACAGACGATGTATCTGCGGGCCGTTCATACCAAAAAGGTCAAAGCGATCGTTTCGGCCGTTCGGAGCAAAACCCTCTGTCTCGGCGTCGAGCCGTTCGCGCAGTAAGGAGGCAAGCTGGCTAACAATCGCGCAGGTCATCAACGAGGCGATCGAGGCGAACGAGCTGAGGCAAGTCAATCGTTTGCTTGCCAGTTACGGACTGAAGATTAAAGAAGAGCGTCAGCCAGGACGGACGGCGGCATATTTCCTGGCGATGGCAGGAATCACGCCGGATTGATGAAGGTCTTTGAGAATACCCATTGGTCGGGCGATGCCAGTCAGTCGACGGTGTACACGCAGAGCCCGCGGCGATTGCCAATGGCCAGCCGACCGGAGGACCCCCTCCCCATTGGCGGTGTCAATATGCGGGTGACGTTGCTGCCGCTCGCGGGCAGCGACAGCATCCTCCCCGGCAGCATCGACGACCCATGACCGGTGCCCACCCACTTGAATTAGATAACGTGGAGCACGATCTCTGGGGCGCTTCTGCGTTGGCGCTGAGTGGCGTTGGCCTTCGAACGATCTGAGATGCAGGCTCGAACCGAACACCCGAACGACAATTGTTAGAGCAAGCGTTCGAGTAGTTCAGAAGCCGTTTCAATGGCGTAAGCGCAGCCCATACCAGACATTGCGGAATGTGATTGATCGCAAACGCCCGATTGGTGAGAGTCTTTACCACGTCGATGTCGCGTTTAACGGCACCGGTGGGCCGGAACAGCGAGCCGATGCCGCCCAACCCGCCCTCGTTGATACCGCCGCGCCGCGAGCTCGGCTGACGTGCACGTCCCCATCGGCGCCAGGATGATGGGTACATCGAGGCCCAGGAGTTCGCATAACCGGATTTTCAACATTGTCCTCTCCAAGGCGTTGCTGCTTATTTGCCGCCGATGGCGCGGACGAGCTAGTTCATAGCCGACGAATGTTTTTTTTAATGTCGACCTCAGCGGATTGACTAAGGCCCATTAGACATCGACCCTTCGCGATCGCGACGGCTCCCGGCAAGGCTTCAGCGCTTCGTCGGAACATCAGGGCGTTGGTGACCCGAGAGTGTGAACGATTGACCATCGGCAAACACAGCCGAAGAACCGTATGCACCGGGATTGCCTGAACAGCGTTTGCTTATCCGATTGTCGCGCTCGCCAAGGCCAGTGCGGCGATTGCAGATGAACACCGGAGGACGCAATGAGCCTAACAGTGGGGCGACGCAAACTTCTGGGTGGCACGGCCGCAGCGGCACTTGTCGCCAGAGAGTACTTTGGTGGGATGCAGATGGTGCGCACTTGGCGCGCCGGCAGGGCTTAGCTGCTTTTGGCCACGCCGGGGTGGCGGTAAGTCAGATGCGGGAGATGCCCATAGCTTTTTATACTGGAGCAGCATTCGATAGGAATGTATCGCCTATCGTCCCGCACGACCCCGTGCATCTGCCGGCCATTTGGGCGTTCTGCTCCTCGCCCGAGTACGTGACTGCCGTTCGCCGCACTGACCGAAAGCTGAAAGTTACCAACGCAACGCTAGTCAAAGTCCCCTTCGATCTCGCCCATTGGCAAAAGCTCGCCACGAAGAAATATCCGAACGGCTTGCCGGAACCCTATTCGGATGATCCGACACAGTGGCTGTTCCACGGCCATCCCCGCTATGCCGAAGCTGGCACTGAACTGCATGTCGCGCTCGCGCGGCTAGCGGGGTATCGCTGGCCCGCGGAGAGCGATGCGGACATGCGCCTGTCCGTCGAGGCCCGCGCCCATATCGCGGAGGTTGCGACCCTGCCGGAAGAGGATGCCTACGGTCTGCTTCCTGTCGTCCCAGTGCTCGGCGAGCGTCCGCTTGCCGAGCGGCTGCGCACCTATTGCGTCGCCGCCTGGGGAGAATTGTGGGCGGACGACAGCGAAGCGGCACTGATCGCCAGCGCCTGCGAGCGGGCCAAGGAAAAGCCACCGAAGCAGTTGACTTTCGATGCTTGGCTGCGCAGCCACGCCGCGCGCCAGCGCGCGAAGCTGTTCCATGATCGGCCATTTCTGTGGTGGATTTGGGACGGCCGCCCTGACGGTTTCGTTGTCGTTGCCTATTACCATCGCCTCGACCACGCCAATCTCGAACGCCTCGCCTACACCGTGCTCGGCGATTGGATCACCAGGCTCGGCGACGATCCGCGCGTCGAGGCTGCACGCATCCTGCAAGATAAGCTCGCGCGTATCCTTGAAGGCGAGAAGCCCTACGACATCTTCGCGCGCTGGAAGCCGCTCGAGCGGCAACCGCTCGGTTGGGAGCCCGATCTGGACGATGGCGTGCGCCTCAACATCCGGCCGTTCATCGAAGCGCGTGTGCTCGCGCATGTGCCGAACGTGAGATACACCGTCGATCGCGGCAAGGACGTGCCCTCCGCGCCTTGGTACCCCGCCCTCTCGCGACAGGACCTGAGCTTAACACTGAACTGCCCCGCCGTTCTGGCGTGCCTCCCCGATCCCGGCGCAGAACTCGCGCGATCTCCTGTATCGAGAAGCCGCGCACCAGCATCTTGCCCAGCTCGGTCAGCTCCGCATCGGACCAATGCCCTACATGTACCCGCGTCCGAGCTATCGGCGAGGAATTGGCTCATTCCTCCCACCCCTTACTGGCCGATCTATCGTTGGGTTGGCGTCGGCGGGGCCAGCGGCTCGGTTGGCGATTGCTGCATGTCCGGCGGCTTCACACGTCTGCATTGACTTTTTGCGATCTCCGTGTTGAGCGCCCGCAATTGGTTACAAGCGGCCTCGGTCGCCTCACAAAGCTGGGTTTCCTGCCCCCTATCGAAGCACCACTCTCGGCCTTTCGAGCCGGGGCCGGACTGAACAGCTTGCGCGAGAACCACCGTAAGCCCCGCAATTATCGGCCACATGCCTGCCGTTCCCCCGCCGTGCTGATGGCTGCGTCGTCGGTAAACACATCTAACCGACGGGTGTCGCGCCGCGACGGCGCGAATGCCGCCGCGGACGACTGTCGCTCCTCTCGCATCCCCAAGCCAGCGTAGCCCCACATAGATCGGCTGCACGAGCTTCAGAGCCTATTCGGTGGGAATGTCGTGCTGATCGCGGGTCGGGTTGGCTTTGTCGAAGAGACGTTGGTTGTTCCATTCGTTTTCCGTGAACAGCAGCGGTGGGTTGCCTTCTCAGCACAGAGAATGGGCCCCGAGTTGCTCCTCGGTTGCGGCGACCCCTGCGGCTCCGATTGTGCCCAGTCTGTCGCGCAAACATGGCCTTCGGTTGGCCGATAGCGGGAGTCAGGTTGCACGAGACTCGCCGCTGGAGG
>JAFASL010000093.1 GCA_019244535.1 Alphaproteobacteria bacterium | reverse complement strand
GACGAAATCGAAGTCGAGCTTCCCCAGAATGTCGATCACCCACGGGGATGGGAAGGAAAGGTTGTAGCCGTGCGCTTTGCGTCCGGCACGCATGGCGGCTTTCACTCGGTTGGCTTGCTTCATCGGATCTCCTCATGCTTGCGGCGACTGCAATCTAATTGTTCGGAGCGATTTGCCGCAGACCGATTTCGCCAATGTAATTTGCAGCCGGTCCTCGTGCCAACGGACCGTGGCATCGTCAGTGGTGTCGCCGTCTTCAGGCCACTGTCGCGCGATATTTAACCGGTTCCTTCGCGACGCGCTCTTTGATACAGGCTGTAGCTGAGAGCCGTATCAATACTGCAGATGAATCTGCAGGGTGAAGATCGATACTGGTCCGCGGTCGCGGTTGTACGCTGGGTGCTTGATGAACTGGTAGTCGAAACCGAGATGCGCCCATTCGAACACGCCGACGCGGTAAAATGTTTCGAGGATTTGTTCCGGGCCGGCGTTGGGCAATTGGCCGTCGCCGATGATGCCGCCGAGCCCGCCGGCGGCGAGATAGAGCTTGCCCTGATGCGAGATGCGATTGATCGCGCCGGCGAGCCCAAACGTGTCGTCGGGCCGGCCCCATCGTGACCCGGTCAGCGACAGCCCGCCCGAGATCGATTGATTGACGTCGGTGAAAGCGTCTTCTTCGACCGTCCCCTGCGACAGACCGGCGCGGGCAAAAACGCCGAAATCGGGGGCGATCTGCTGGGCGAAATTGAGGCCGACCCCGTCCTTTGTGCGCTGCGTGCGCACCGCCCCGGTCGAGGGCGTCTCACCGATCGCCTGGCCGAACGAAATCGCGTCGAGATAGGAGCCGAGATTGCCTCGCGAGATCCAATAGAGAAATTTGAGATTGCCCGGTTGGCCCCATAGCTGGTGCCGCTCCTCGATCTCGGTGACGAATTGCAGCTGGGCAAAGTTTGGCGACAGATTGTTGCTGTTCGGCACCGTCGACAGGTCGAACATGC
This sequence comes from Alphaproteobacteria bacterium, assembly GCA_019244535.1. GTDB lineage: Bacteria > Pseudomonadota > Alphaproteobacteria > ATCC43930 > CGMCC-115725 > AP-15. Next base: position 9,090 of record JAFASL010000093.1, on the reverse strand, counting down.
CGGTCCGGATGGCCCACCAGTTCTGATACCACTCCACCGCGCCGCCGTAAGAGTAGCCCCAAGAATTAGCAACATAATCGAACGAACCGATATCGATAATCGACCAGTTCAAAAAGTCATGGCGCGGGTCGTGTGCGTATTTGTTCGTATCGAAGATGTCGACGACCGAATACTTACCGACCGTCAACACGACGCGATCAGCGGTCTGGAGGCCGGCTAACTGGTTGAGGTCGGGTTCAAGGGCTTGTTGCTCGCCGCCGAGATCGATCGTCTGGCGCAGGAAGCCGCGCTGGACGAGGACATATGGGTCAACCTTGCCCAATTTGTACGCCTCGCCGCTCGGGTAGCCTGCGATGCCGAGAGTTTCGCTGAGACCGAACCCTTGATCGACTTCGGGGTTGATCCAGATTTCGCCGCCAGGCCACGGCCGAAAGCCGGCGTAAAGCGTTGCGTCGAACGTCTCGCGGCCGTTGGCGCCGGGCCGAAGGCTCTGTGGTCCGGTGTACGGGGCGTGGAAGGCGGGCTGCAGCATCCATGTGAAGGTCGATTGGCCATGCACCGCCCAATTCTGGATTTCGACCTCGGCTGCTTGTTCTGGGGTAACCGGCACGCCGGGCGGCTGCGGCGTCGGCGCCACCATCTGCGCGACGCCGGCGATTGGCCAGCCGCCGGTTAAGAGTGCCGCGATCGCGCACAGCCTGCGGATACGGCGGTACTTCATCGCGCGCTGCGGATAGGCCAGCCGAGGCTTGCTGCCGTCCAGGGCCGCAGACCGCTGGGTTGCAAGTTACGTTTAGACTAGCGGCGCCTGTGATCTTTCGGCTGGGCCTTCACCATAGCGCCCGGCGCCGCCGCGACGGCCCTTGCCGGAATACCGGACCGCGCCCCGCGGGCGAGCGAGCACATGCTCCGCTAGCGCGCCAAAGAGCAGGCCGATGGTTGTCCAAGTGATTAACTGCGCCCCCGCCGATGCAATCCTGAACCGCCAGAGCACGACCGCCGGGAATTCAGCCGGCACCTCATTGACGGGCGGCAAGCCGAGACATACCGCGACCACAACGATCAGATAGGCGCCCGCCGCAATTAAGAAGGCGTTCCAAGGGCCGTGGCCGGCCAGCAATCGCAGACGCAGCATCCCGGCGGCGATCATCGCCGCGAGCGAGATCGCGATCATGCTAAAATACAGCGCCGTCCGCATGCCGATGGTTGCCGGCTCTCCGACCGAGGGCGGATTTGCCGGGTATTTGAGGTTTGGGACGATATAGACGGCTATAAAGCCGAGAGCCGCCAGCAACGCTGCCGTGGTCCGTGGGTCAAAATCGCCCATTCGGCCATAGGCCAAACCAAAAGCCAGAGCGAACAGCCCGCCGAATGCCACGTTGTAAACCAGGACACCGGTGAACAAACCGATCCCGGCTTGAACGCGGCGGCTGACAAGTTCGGGCTCGGGCTCTTCTTTCAGGACGGGTAAGCCGTTGGCAATCAGGGCTTGGGCTGCGGCACCAGCCTTGGCTTCGTCAAGTTGGGTCTCGAAGGCAATGGCCCGATCGACCTGCGGCTCGCCAACGATCTTCAAAAAGCTGAAGCAGAGTAGGCCCGCAACGATGCCGATTAGCATCCCGCGCAGCAGCAGAGTTCCCGCCATGACGCGGCTTCCGCTCAATGGCAAGGGAAGCCGAGCAGATGCCGTCCGTCATGAATAAACTCGTGCACATACATGCCGGGGATCAGCGACGTTGCCCCCTCTTCGGCGCCGACAAAGTAGATCGCCAGCAACAGAACGAGGCCGCCGAGAAGCGCCCACGGCAGCATGTCGCGTACGGGGATGGCGCCGGGCTGGGTCGTTGGAGCAAATGGCGTGGTGGTCATCGCTGATCTCCTGGGATTTCGCGTCCCGTTAGAGGCCTATCCGAGCCACGAGGGGGTCTGACTCTCAGCCCGCTTCTGAGTACCGGGCCGATTACAGTGGCGCGACCGTGCCGGGCTTTCACCGGCTTCCACGCCTCGTGTCGAGAACACCAACGATAAAGAGCCCGGTCTTACCTTGTCAATAAACGCTTATGCGGCCGAGGCTTGAATTTTCGTAATGGGCGATTGACACCGAAAGAGCCGTGCGTTCGGCGATGTGAAAGGAGTTCGGCTGTAATCTTAAAGGGCGGCCAGAGTGGCGTTCGCGCAGGCTGATGTAGGGCAAAGGCGTCGCGGCAGAAATCATCGTCAGCAAGTGATCCAGCTCGCGCCGTGTCGCTGGTACGGCCGAATCCACTCACACGCACCGATACCGGGCGGGATATCGGGAGCATTCCCGCCCGCGAGAAATGGATTTCAACGCCGGCGACGTCTCAAATGGGTCGCGAAGAGCTGATTTCTCGCGCTGGGCGACGGACCGCCTAGGGGACTTCAGCGGATCGATCGTGTTGGCGGGCACGCCCGGAATCGGCGCATTGCTGTCCTCCGGACCCCACCCGACCTACGCTTGATCCCAGGCATAGCAGCCCGTTGGGTTTATGACTTGGAAGTGAGAACATTTCGTGAATATATCTTCTGGCCTGTCTCGACCCGGAGCCGCTTTGATGCCAGTAGTCGTTACCGATACCCCTTCGCCGTCCTGTTTTCTCCTGCTCTCCGGTGCTGAAATCGAAGATTTTCAACAACTTGGTCCTGATCCCTCCGCGCCTGTCGCGCGCGACGCGCGCGGGCGCTTTGCCAAAGGAAGCTCGGGAAACCCGCGCGGCCGGCCACGCGGCATTCGCAACCCCAAGCGACGCGTGCCCGACCTTGCGGGCCGGCGGCTCGGAGCGCAGGGCCTATTCGATCTGCTTGGCCGCAAACCGCATCTGCTGCGGCCCCTCGCCGCGCAACTATTGCCGCCGCCGTTGGCGCCCGTCGATCCAGCCGAGCGGCTCGGGATCGCCCCGTCGTCGCTGCGCACGGTCGAGGATTTCCGGCAGGTGTTAGCCTTTGTTCTGCAGGCTACTGCGCGCGGCGAGATCGCGCCCGCCGAGGCCCTGTGCATCACGCGGCGGGCGCGCGCTCGGTTGAATGCGATCGGGCGCCGCCAGCCCCTCGATGGGCACTCAAGGCGGCGCACCCTGCTCAGCTATGCCTCGAGCGGCAATGAAGGAGTTCCGCGCGTCGAGGATTGCGGACATGCCGATCCAAGTGCAATCGGCTAACCGCCGAGCTCCTGCGGCCTGATTTGCGCAATGATGAAATCTGCTCGGTGCTTGCCGGACAAGAACCGCGTGCGGGCTCGCTCTAAATTTGCTGCAGAGAACAGCGAAAACAGCGAAAAAAGTTCTCGCCATGCACGTGGCAAGCAAGCGGCATCGCCGGTGGCCTCGGGCGGGTCCGGCTACTCCGCCGCCTGGGCGCTGACGCCCGCATCGGGCAGCATTCCGATTGCGCGCTTGTAGAGGTCGAGCAGGCTCTCTTGCTCGTCATGCTCGTCCTTGTCCATTTTGCGGATCCGGATCAGCTGGCGCATGATCTTCGGCTCAAAGCCGGTCCCTTTGGCCTCGGCGTAGACTTCCTTGATGTCTTCGCCGAGCGCGCGTTTTTCATCTTCGAGCCGCTCGATGCGCTCGATCAGCGATTTGAGCTGCTCGCCCGCAATGCCCCCGAAATCCGCCATGTTCCCCCTCATCCCCGTTTACGATGCCGCCCCCCGGCGGCGGCGCCGACGATAGCGGCGCACTACTCGGGGATCAATGCTTCTGAGCGGCGTCAAAGGCGGCCTTTTGCTCGGCGCTCGCTTCCTTCTGGTATTTCTTGCGCCATTCGTCATAGGGCATGCCATAGACGATCTCGCGTGATTCGGGATCGGACAAGCCAATCCCGCGCTCCTCGGCTTCGGCGCGATACCATTTCGACAGGCAGTTGCGGCAGAACCCGGCCAGGTTCATCAGGTCGATGTTCTGCACATCGGTCCGCTCGCGCAGGTGCTCCACCAGCCGGCGGAAGGTTGCGGCCTCGAGCTCGGTGCGGGTCTTGTCGTCCATCGCGGTCTCCTCGGTGTGGCAGAGGCTTATGTAACCTCGCCGCCGGCGTGATTGAAGCGTCAGCTCGACTGCGCCGCGGCGCGGCGGCGGATTTCGTCCATCGTCAGATCCTCCTTGTGGGTAGCGATGAACCAGCGATACCCGAACGGATCCTCGACCCCGCCGACACGGTCACCGTAGAACTGGTCGGCCACCGGGCGGATCAGCTTTGCCCCCGCCGCAACGGCGCGCTCCACCGCGGCATCGACATCTTCGACGTAGAGATGGATCGAAACCGGCGAGCCGCCGATCGTCTTCGGGCTCAATGCCTGGATTTCGGGGTGCTCATCGGCGAGCATGATCCGCGAGCCGCCGATAGTGATCTCCGCGTGATGAATTCTGCCGCTCGGGTCGTCCATGCGGATCACCTCGGCGGCGCCGAGCGCCTTCTTGTAAAATGCGATCGCGTCGGCGGCGGCATTCAGTATCAGGTAGGGCGTCACGGTGTGATAGCCCTCGGGGATCGGCTTGACCACTCGAGCCTCCTTTCGCTTCGCTATACCGTTAACAAGTGAGGCTGGCGATCGGCCGCGCCGGGAATAATCAAGCCGTACGCCTGCCGCCCGCTATCCTTCGCTGAGGCCTTCCTGCGGATCTCCGCCGAGCCGGCGAACCAGCGCCTTGAGCTCTTCGGTCGCGGCCGCGAGCCGCTCCCGCCCGGTGCCGCGCAACACCAACGTCACACCGAAATCGCCGCGGCGAAAATAGGGATAGGAGCCGATCTCGACATCCGGATAACGATCCTGCAGCGCAGCGAGATCCTTGGCCAGAGTACCCTCGGCGAGCTGGCAGCTGACGCTGCGGCTCAGGACCTTGTCGCCGCCGGCGAGGCGGTATTTCAATTGCTCGAAGATCCCCTGCATGATGCTCGGCACGCCGGGCAGGACGAAGACGTTGCCGATCTGAAAACCTGGGGCGCGAGAGATCGGGTTGGGCAGCAGTACAGCGCCGTCGGGGACCATTGCCATGCGCAGCCGTGCCTCGTTCAAATGCCCCGGCGGATAATGGCTCTCCAGCAGCCGTCGCGCTTGGGGATGCACGCCCAGCAGCACGCCAAACGCGTCAGCGACGCACTGAGCGGTGATGTCATCATGTGTCGGGCCGATCCCGCCCGTCGTGAAGACGTAATCGAACACCCCGCGGACCTCGTTGACCGTCCGCACGATCACATCGTGGTCATCCGGAATGACCCGTGCTTCCCGCACCCGGATGCCGGCTTCATTTAGTCCCTGGGCCAGAAACGCCAAGTTGGCGTCCTGCGTCCGGCCCGACAGGATCTCGTTGCCGATGATCAGGACGCAGGCGGTTACAATCTTGGATACGGGGTTGGATGCGGGGTCGCTGCTCGCCATCATCTCCTCGGCATCTTTTCGGCGGGCCTTTCATAGGCAATTGCTGCTCGACGAAACAATCACCACCTGCAAGACGCGGGCCGGTTGTTGCCCGACTACCTTTATCGGATTATCACGGAACCCGCGCCCGGCGGGATGGATACGAACGACAGCAGCATGCAGCAGCAGGATGTGATGATGGGGCTCGCGTCGCCCGAGGTTCGCGAGCGCGCGATCAAGATCCATGGCCCCGACGCTTTCGAAGGCATGCGCCGGGCTGGAATGCTCGCCGCCGAGACGCTCGACTTCATCACGCCCCATGTCCGGCCCGGGATCACGACCGGCGAGCTCGACCGGCTGTGCCATGGGTTTATCGTCGATCACGACGCGATCCCGGCGCCGCTCAACTATCGCGGCTTTCCGAAATCAATCTGCACCTCGGTCAACCACGTCGTCTGCCACGGCATCCCGGGCGAGCGGCGGCTGATGGAGGGCGACATCCTGAACATCGACGTTACCGTGATCCTCGACGGCTGGCACGGCGACACTAGCCGGATGTTCTTTGTCGGCGAGCGTATCCCGCTCAAGGCAAGGCGGCTCGTCGACGTCACCTATGAAGCGATGATGCGCGGCATTGCCGTCATCGCGCCTGGCGTCCACCTCGGCGCGATCGGCAATGCCATCCAGTGCTATGCCGAAGGCCACCGTTATTCGGTGGTCCGCGACTTTTGCGGCCACGGCGTCGGGCGCGTCTTTCACGACGCTCCGTCGATCTTGCATTACGGCCGGCCCGGCGATGGGCCGCTAATGCGCGAAGGCATGTTTTTTACGGTCGAGCCGATGATCAACGCCGGGCGTTACGAGGTAAAAATTCTCAGCGACGGCTGGACCGCAGTTACGAAGGACCGCTCGCTCTCGGCACAGTTCGAGCATACGGTCGGCGTGACCGGGACCGGCTACGAAATTTTCACGATATCGCCGGCCGGCCTGCACCGGCCACCATATCCGGCCGTTGCTATAGCGGGATGAGGAGAGCCAAACGATGATTGACGAGTTGCTGCCGCAAGCGGAGCGGATCGCAGCCAAGCTGAAAGCGCGCGGCGAGACGATCAGCATTGCCGAATCCTCGACGGCGGGGCTGATCTCGGCGGCATTGCTCGCGATTGCCGGTGCCTCGTCCTATTTCATGGGCGGCGCCGTGGTCTACACCCGCCAGTCGCGCGCCGCGCTGCTCGACGTGGCGGAGCAGGAGCTCACCGGCATCACGCCTTCGACCGAGGCTTACGCCCTGCTCTTCGCGCGTAAGATCCGCGGCAAGCTCGCCACGACATGGTCAGTCGGCGAAACCGGGACCGCCGGACCGACCGGGAGCCGTTACGGCCACGCCGCTGGTCATTCTTGCATCGCCGTCGTTGGCCCCAACGGCGAGCGCTCGATCACCGTCGAAACCGGCAAGGGCGACCGGATCGACAATATGCGCGCCTTCTCGATCGCCGCCCTCGACCTGCTTGAGAAAGGCCTCGCCTGATTGTCACGTGGCGTCCGCCAGCTGGCGGGGGCGGTATATCGCAATGTGCCCGATGCGGGCGATCGGGGTCTGCCCTCCCGCAAAAACGAGCACGTCGAGCTCGACGAAGCGGTGGCCCTTGCGCTCGTAATTGGCAGTGACGACAGCGCCGGCAGACAATACATCGCCGATACGCGCGGCGGCAAAGTGTTGCACCGTGCTGCCGACATGCATCCACGGCCCTAATACGACATTGTGGCGCAATACCCAATTGCCGATGTGCAGGATGGTGCCGGGGTGGACGAGGTTTTCTCGGGCATAAAGAGGCTCGGTCTCGCGCACCGTCCGCAGATATTCCTCAGCGTACTCGTCGGTCACTCGGAACGGGTTCATCGCGAGCCGGGTGCCCACGGCGAGTGTCGTCTCGTCAGCCGACGGGCGTTCTGTGGGCGGTGCCGGTGCTTCGGCCATGCCGGTCGGTGCTGCGGCCGGTTCACCAGACAGCGCGGCGCGCCCGGTGACGCAGAGTTCTCCTTGTCTTTCGATCCGCAGATCGAGGCCCGCTGTCCCTTCGACAGCCGTCACGACTGCGGTGTCGCCGTCATAGACCGGCTTTAACAGGCGGCACTCTGCGGTGCCGCGTTCGAGCCAGGCGCGACCCCAACGTTGTACCGGGAGATGGGTCATATACGCGTAGACATCGACGCCCGGTACGAGCCCACCCTTGAACCCGAACCGCCGGGCGACGTCGTCGTCGTGGATCTTGTTTTCGGATTCTCTCGACGCATTGAACGCCTCGACGCGGTACGGGCCCAAATAGGATGCTCGAGGCGAGGCGGTCATGGTTCGGGTTCCTTACGTTGGTTATAAGCAGCCGGAGCAGCAGGCTCGCACCGCCGCCGCGCTTTCGCAATCCCAGACGCCGCGTCCGTCTCAATGTCATGCCAAAGCGGGGTAACCGCGGCTTGGGGAAAGCCGCGCCGGTTGCAATTTCCCGCCGGCCGTTCTAGATCCGTGACAGAGTGGTCGCTGCGTCCCCATCGTCTAGAGGCCTAGGACATCGCCCTTTCACGGCGGTAACAGGGGTTCGAATCCCCTTGGGGACGCCAATCAGTTCAGACATTAGAGAGTCCTGGCCAGGCCAAGTGTGCTGGAAGTGTGCCGGCTATGCCCAAAGCTGTCCCCGCGATCTTTATTAGCCCACCCTCCGACCACGGTGGCCTCACGTGCTCCTAGTTATAATCTGAGCTGCGTGTCGCCACCTCGCCACGCCCGGTAATGGCGACGCGACTGATCGTGCCAGAAGAGCCGTTGCGCGCAGCGGGACCGGCGAACTGCCGTAGGTCAGTCAGACAACGCCTTAGCGAGGAGAGGCAAACTCTCGTCCATCCGGTAATCGACGCCGCTGTGATTATCGGGGAACTCCTCGTAACGATGCGCGATGCCGATATCGTTCAACCGGCGCACGAACCGGCGAGCGCCGTACAGCGTGGTACGCCTCGACACCCCGACCGCGGCTCAGGCCCGCAGACTGGAAGTGAAGTCGGGAGGGTTGTGGCTTTTGACGCAGGGCGCAAAGGCCATCGGCCTCACTCAACGACTATAAAGTTACCTAACGAGGTGTCGACAGACCCTGTCGCAAGCCTGAATCACGCTTTTACAAAATTCTCAGAGGTCTATGAGCTTTGGAGGATTTCCCATACCGGAAACCTCTACACCCGTACCTCTATAAGGAAAAGAATGGCGAATGGTATCCGCTTGACCTCCTCAGAAACGCGGCTCTCGACAAGAAGGAGCAGGAAATTGCCCAAGCTTTGTGGCTTAATTTCCTCGCGAAAACGACTTGCAATCGATCATTGCCACAAAACTCTAGCGAGTTCCTACCAGGTGATCGGTTTGCATAGCCGACGTTTTTGAAGAAGTCGCGATGAAGAGCAGCCGGGCCCCGCGAGGCGGTACGCCATCGATCCAAGATCTCGTTGTGCACACAGCAGTCGAGTCATACTGTAGCCAGCCGCTCTGGATCCCACGCTGGATCAGAAACCCATTGTCCCGGGCCGCCTTCTGCGCCCCTGCGCGCACCACGAACCTTGGCGGCATCTCGAGCTCCCTCGCGCGGCACTCGGGCGCGCGGAGCCTGGCGGTTCTTGAGATGCCATGATGCGGCGCGCTCTGAGACATTGCGCGCAATGGCGATCTCGTCCGACGCCAT
>JAFASL010000075.1 GCA_019244535.1 Alphaproteobacteria bacterium | reverse complement strand
GTCAGCAGGTTGGGCAGGCTGGTAATCGGCACGCATGACTCCTGCTGGAGGCAGAAAAAGACCACGGCACCTTAGCCGCCGGGGTGGAAGTGGTCATAAATCTTTTTTGCAACAGCTTTATTTATGCCGGAGACGCGTTCAAGTTCCCCCAGTCCGGCTCGGGCGACCGTTCGCGCCGACCCGAAATGGTGCAGGAGGGCCTGTTTGCGGCGGGCGCCGACCCCCTCGATCTCGTCGAGCGACGAGCGCCCAAGCCCTTTTGTTCGCTTGGCGCGGTGCGTCCCGATCGCAAAGCGGTGGGCCTCGTCGCGCAAACGTTGCAGGAAGTAAAGAACAGGGTCACGCTGGTCGAATGAGAACGGTGCTCGCCCCGGCACAAAAAAGTGCTCCCGCCCGGCATTGCGATCCGGCCCTTTCGCAATCCCGACGATTGCCACATCGGTGATGCCGAGTTCCTCAAGGACGGCCCGCGAGATGTTGAGCTGCCCGCGGCCGCCGTCGATCAGGATCAAATCGGGCCAATTGCCTCGCTCGTGTTCCGGATCTTCCTTGATGGCGCGCGCGAAACGGCGCCGCAGCACCTCGCGCATCATCGCATAATCGTCACCACCGGCGCTGGCTTGCGCAGCCAAATTGGAAAAATTGTTGGCTAACTGACCTTGGGTGAGAGCGGAACCGCGGATCGTGAATTTGCGATAGGCGCTTTTGACGAGCCCTTCCGGGCCGGCGACGATCATCGCACCGACCGGATTGGTGCCCTGAATGTGACTGTTGTCGTAAACCTCGACACGTTGCAGCTCTCGATCGATACCGAAAGCGGCCGCCACACCGTCGAGCAATTTACGTTGCGAGGCGCTTTCCGCGAGCCGCCGCCCGAGCGCCTCGCGGGCGGTCGCCGCAATCCGGTCGATCAAGCGCTTTTTGTCGCCGCGGCGCGGTACGGTGAGTGCGACCCTCGGGCCTGCGAGTGACAGCGCTTCTTCGACCAGCTCCTGTTCCGCCAGGCGATGACTCAGCAATACAAGAGGCGGTTTTGCTCGATTGTCGTAAAACTGGCCAACAAACGAGGTCAGCACATCCTCGACCGCGAGCTGGCGGTCGTGGGTCGGGAAATACGCCCTGTTGCCCCAATTCTGGCCGCCGCGGAAGAAGAAAACCTGGACGCAGGTTTGGCCGCCGTCCTGATGGGCGGCAATGATATCGGCATCGACGATCCCGGCGACGTGGATGTCTTGGTGACCTCGGACCAGGGACAGTGCGCGGATGCGGTCGCGCACCAATGCGGCAGCCTCGAAGTCCAGAATATCCGCGGCGGCCTGCATTTCTAGGGCAAGGCGTTGCTGAACGTCGTCACTCCTGCCCGACAGAAAGGCGTGAGCCTGATCGATCAGGGCTGCATAACCCTCGCGGTCGATGTGCCCTACGCAAGGCGCGCTGCAGCGCTTGATTTGGTACAGCAAGCACGGGCGGGATCGCGTCGCGAAGATGCTGTCGCTGCACGACCGCAGCAAGAACGCCTTCTGCAACGTCACTAGGGTGCGGTTGACGGACCCGGCCGAAGCGAACGGACCGAAATAGCTGCCTTCCTTGGTTCGCGCGCCGCGATATTTGGTGAGCTGTGGAAAGTCGTGACCGGCGGTGAGGTGAATAAACGGAAACGACTTGTCGTCCCGCAACAGCACATTGTACCGCGGCATCAGCCGCTTGATCAGGTTGCATTCGAGCAGCAGGGCCTCGGCCTCGGTGTGCGTCACGACGACGTCCATTGTCGCCGTTTCGGCGATCATCCGGCGCAGCCGGTTCGACAACCCGGCCGGATGTGCGTAGTTCTGCACTCGACTCTTGAGGTTGCGCGCCTTGCCCACATAGAGCGCGTCTCCTCTGCGGTCGAGCATCCGATACACGCCCGGGCTGGCCGGCATGCTTCTGAGCGCCTCGCGGATCGCAGCGACACCGGCTGCTATTCCGGTGACGCTCTGGCGAACGGCGGAATCCGGAGATAGCGTATCATCAAGCGCCGCACTCTCGGAAGGTCTCGCAGGGTGCTCAGCGACGCCGCCTGGCGCTCGCCGCGGATCCATCGGCGGTCGCGCACTGCGGCGGGCAATCGGGCGCCGCGTCCTGACCGCTGTCCCGAACTCCGTCAGGCCGTCGTCCCCCGTTTCCGTCACCGTCTCGTCAACTGGTTGAGGTTGCACATCAATTTCGAGTATCCACGAAAGCGGTGGATAACTCTGTGGAGAAAGTGCGGCGGACCAACTCGGATCGTAGGCATGACGGGGCTTTATCGCGTTTGATTAAAATTTATGCAATATTCTAAGCGATTGATGCCAAATGCCTTTGCTCCGTATTGGTTAACGTTCGTGACAATGTGTAACAGGATGTAGGTTTCGCTCATCGCTGCGGCAGAAGCCTCCCGCCTGTGAACAAGTTCCTTTCCGCGTTCCCGTGCCGGCACAGCGGGGGCGCCCCCTATTCGACCGGCAATTGCCGTTGCGATTGCGCCCAACCGAGATGTTGCCCGCCATCAAGTGCGATCATCTGACCCGTCATCGCCGGTGCCGCCAATATAAAGCGCATTGCCGCGGCGATCTCTGCCGGACTGGTCCCGCGGCGCAGCGGCATCAGTTCGCATTGCCGGGCAAACTGGTCCGGGCTCTGCCGCGGGCTCGGTAGAGTGGGACCGGGTCCGATGCCGTTCACACGAATCCGCGGCGCAAGGGCAAGCGCCATTGTCCGCGTCAATGTCCACAACCCGGCTTTTGCCAATGTGTATGACACAAAATAAGGGGTCAGCGACCACACCCGCTGGTCCAGCA
>JAFASL010000224.1 GCA_019244535.1 Alphaproteobacteria bacterium | reverse complement strand
CGCAGCCGGCCAATGGCGACATCTATGTCTCCGCCGCGCAACTGGCGCAGACCGCCTATCAGAGCGGCAACGGCACCGACACGCTGTGGGTGCGGGCCTATGACGGGACGCAGTGGAGCGCCTGGTCGCCGAGCTTCACGGTCAGCGGGTTGAGCACGGATCAAATGCTCGGCGCGGGTCAACAGCCGCCGACCTTGATAGCCCATTCCTGACGGGTAAGCGCGACTGCCGCCCGGCAGCCGCACTTGGATGTCGGTTCAGGGCGCCCGGGTGCCGAGGGCGACTGGATCCGGATGAGATACCACGTCCTCGTCACCGATCCCCATTGCCTTGCCGTGGGTCTCAACCCCCAGGAAAACAAAGGATAGTCCCACGAGCAGCATGCAGAAGGCGAGAAACAGGTAAGCTGGCAACACCGCGTTCGAGGTTGCCTGCGGGGAAACGAGGTTGCTGCTGCCGGCGATGAGGGCCAGGCTCAATGGGCCGACAATCTTGCCGACGCCGTTTGCCGCTTGCCCGAGGCCGGATGCGCGCGCGCCAAGACGTACCCCATACCGCTCGACCGTGTATGGTGCGAAATTGGCAAATCCGCCCTCGATAAAGAAGGTGGAGGCGCACAGCAGGATCACCATCGCGGGCAAGCCGCCGACAAGCACATTGCTGTAATACCCGGCAGCGGCGAGCGCGGCGACACCGCCCAACCCCCAAACGACGCCCAGCCAGCGCCGACCGGTGAGCGGCGCCAGTGCGGTGACGACGAGCTTGCCGGTGACGCCACCGAGGGTGACAAAAACGAAATATTTGGCGGCCTGCGGGACCGGGACGCTGAGCACCATCGCGACGATCGTCGGGCCCCACAGATAGACGCCATAGGCGGCCATCGACGAGCCGCCCCAAATAATGATGGTTTCCCAGAATTTGCTCGGCTGTTGATACAGCTCCGACAGGCGGCCGCGCGGCTGGGTGGCGGGCGCCTGGGTCGGCAGCGGCACCGATTGCAACGGCACGCCGAGGTGCTTGGCGACTTCGGCCCGCGCCTCGGTGAAGCGGCCCTTGGCCGCGAGCCAGCGCACGGATTCGGGCACATAAACCCAGATCAGCACCCCTACCAGCGCGGGCGCCATCCCGAGCATCGCAACTCCGCGCCAACCGAGCGGCTCGAGCAGCGCGGCCGAGACCGCAGAGGCGAGAAACCCTCCGGCGGAAGCGAACACCAGATAAAAGCTGGTGAGGAAAGTCCGGCGGCGAGTCGGCGTCAGCTCGACCTGAATCGCCAAAGAGGGAGTAACCCCCGCTGTCAGCCCAATGCCGATGAAGAAGCGAAGCACGGCGAATACCTCCCACGCGCCGCTCGGGACAACCCCCATCAACCCTGAGCTGGCGGCGCATATGAAGGTGCCGATGATCATCGTGCTTTTGCGCCCCCAGGCGTCGGACAGTCCGCCAAAAATGAGCGCGCCCAGGATCGCTCCCACGCCGCCGCTATAGAGCATCACAGCCGATTGGCCAAAGGTGAGGTGCCACTGCGGCGCTAGCACCGCCAGCAGGTAGCCCACCACCAGAAAATCGAAGAATTCGACGATGAACAATGCCGACAGCAGGATGAACGAGACCCAGTAGCGCCGATTGAGCGGCGCCGTGTCGAACAGCGCCAATAGGTCGTCGGAAGTCTGACCCTGCATCGTTTCCTCCCGCCGCGCCTTCGAATCACTGCGAGGTAACGAATATGTCCGCGCGGCCGGTGCGTCAACCGCGCGGCGCAGAGTGCAGCGGCGTGCGCGATACTACGACCGGCTGAAGCCCTCAAGCTCGGAAGCGGCCCAGTCGATGGCCTGATCGATCGATTTACCTTCGACCGTGCATTTGGCGATCATCTTCGGCACCGTGCCTTGCGCGTAGATCTGGTTGGCGATGCGCGCTGGCGCTGGGCTGTACGGGATCACCATCACGACGTCGCCGCGCGGCGGATAGTGGTAGACTGTGCCCTTTGGCGGCGCCTCTTCCAGCCATGTCTTGAAATCGTGCAACCCGGCGAAGGGCGGGATATCGTAGCCATGGCTCGCCGCGACCGTCTGCTCAACCGAGGAGCGCTGGCACAAAAACGTCAACAGGCTCTTGGCTGCCGATTTATTCTGCGAGAATTTCCAGGTACCCCAGAAAAACGGCACTGCCGCGTCGAACCGTCCCTTCGGCCCCTTTGGCGAGGGAAAAGTCCACAGCTGCTCGGCAACCTTGGGTGCATCACGCACCGCGACCGCCCAGGCCGAAGGCGGGTTGAAGATCAGCGCGCCCTGCCCGGAAATCAGGTATTTGTTGTTGGACGCATCATCCCAGGCAAAACCGTCCTTCGGCGTGTATGGGACCAGTTTCTTGAACCATTCGAGCACCTGCTTGGTCGCGTCGGATTTGACGGTTATGTTGCCCTCCTGGTCGACCATCGCGGCCCCATGGCTGCGGAAGACCGGATCGATCCAGGATACCGAGTCGTTCGTGACGCCAAAGCCGACCCCGATCAGGTGACCCTGACCCGCCTTGAAGCATTTCTCGGCAGCGGTCAGGAAGAAATCCCACGTCCATTTATCGGCCAGCGCGTCATCGGCCGGGGCGCCGGGCGGGTACATTTTGGTCAAGTCGACGCCGAGATATTCCTTGAAGAGATCGATGCGCGCGCAGGACGGCAGGGTCGGGCTGCCGACACAGGCGGGCACGGCGATCCAATGCCCGTTCTGCTTGGCGACATATTCGATGCCTTCGCTGATCTTGCCGTTCTGCGCGATCAGCGGTCCCATCACATCGTCGACCGGCTCCAGGTTGTCGGTCTGCGCCGCCGCCGCCCAGGCGAGGAAGGTCAACATGTCGTGCCCCGATTTCGCCTGCGCCTCCGCCGCCTGGGTCAGATTGAGTTTGTCGGCCTGCGAGGTGATGTAGTCGATCGTGATGTCGACCTTTTCTTTCGCCGCCCATTCCTGGCACAATTTGGTCAACGTATCGTTGGCGCCGGGAACCCAGTGGTCCCAAAAGCCCACCGCAAGCCTGCCGGCGGCGAAGGCGCCATGAACGAACGGCGCCGCCAATACGCTCGTCGCCGCTGTCTGCAAAAGGCTACGGCGCGTGAATCGAGAAACGCCCATTTAAACCTCCCTTTGTGAATCGCGGCGATAGCACTCGCCGCGTCCGTGAAGCCTGCTCCTGTCTCCGGAGCCTGGGTTATGTTCTAGCTTAGGGTTGAAGCGGCGATCTAGCTCCGCATGAAGCCTTCGAGCTCGCCGGCCGCCCAATCCATCGCCTCGTCCATTGTTTTGCCCTGCTTGGTGTATTGGGCGATCATCTTAGTTGTGGTCGCCTGCGCGAAGATCTGGTTGCCGATCCGTATCGGCGCCGGCGAACCGGAGACCGACTCGATCACATCGCCGCGCGGCGGATAATTCCAGATGCCGCCCTTGGGCGGACCCTCCTCGGCCCAGGTCTTGAAGTCGCGCAGGGTTCCAAAGGCGGGAATGTCGTACCCCTTGCTGCCGGCGACGAGCTGTTCGACCGAGTTCTTCTCCCACAGGTGCAGCAACAGACCCTTGCCCGCCGATTTGTTGGGCGAGAAATTCCAGATACCCCAATAGGAAGGCTGCGCCGGGTCGAACCGACCCTTTGGCCCCTTCGGCGACGGGAAATGCCAGCACTGCTCGGCGACCTTCGGCGCATCACGAACCGCGACCGCCCAGGCCGAAGGCGGGTTCATGATCAGCGCGCTCTGGCCTGAAATCAGTGCCTTGTTGTTGCTCGAATCATCCCAGGCGAAGACCCCGTCGGGCAGCAGCGGCACCAGCTTTTTGAAAAAGTCGAGCATCTGCCTGGTCGCATCGGACTTGACGGTAATGTTGCCGTCTTTGTCGACCAGTTCGGCGCCGTGCGCGGCGAATATCGCCCCGACCCAGTTCATCGAGTCGCCGGTCTGGCCCAGCGGCATCCCGAATGGGAAGCCGGCCTTGTGACATTTGTCGGCCGCTTGCAGCCAGAAATCCCAAGTCCACTGGTCGGCCAGCTCCTTGTCGGGTGGTGCGCCCGCCGGATACATCTGGGTCAGATCGAGCCCGACATATTGCTTGAACATGTCGATGCGCCCGACCGACGGCAGGGTCAGGGTATTGGGAATCGACGGCACGGCAATCCAATGGCCGTTCTGCTTTCCGAGATATTCGACCGCAGCGCTGGGCTTGCCGTATTTGCCGATCAACGTCGCCATCAGATCGTCGGCCGGTTCCCACATGTCCGCCTTCGCCGCCCCGTACCAGCCCGGCTGCCCGATAACGTCGTGCCCCGAGCGGGCTTGACCCTCGGCGGCGCCCATCAGCATCAGCTTGTCGCCTTGGCTGGTGACGAAATCGATCGTCAGCTCGACCTTCTCTTTCGCGGCCCATTCGTGGCACAGCTTGTCGAGCACGTCGTTGGCGCCGGGCACCCAGTGGTCCCACACCGCAACGGCGAGCTTCCCTGCCGCATGGGCGCCGCGCACAAAGGGCATGCCAGCCAGGGTTGCGGCTGCTGCAGCCGCGCCCCGCAAAAGGGTTCGCCGGGTCACCCGGTTCAGTTCCATCCACTCCTCCTTAAAATGGTTAATGAACTTACCCGCCATTGTAGCGCAATCGCGAGCGGTTGCCATCTCGGCTGATATGCCGCGGTGACCCGGCGTACCGATTGCGGCGTCCCGATGCTGATTTGACTGCTCGATGACGGCCAGGTAGCGGGTTTTTGACAGGGTATAGTGTATTTAGATCGCGTTTTCAGTAAGTATTGATAAGTACCCAAATTTGAACTTCTCTCGCACGCGGGGCTGATACAGCTTATTTCCCGCGTGCGAGAGTGATAATCCCTTGTGACCTTACTTAGTCGGGCCGTTTACTCCTGCACCATTAGCGCCAATATTGCTTCGAAGTGATCGTCGGCGAGCTGCTTCAGCTCGTCGTCGGTGCGGTCCTGGATTGGGTGCCGGACGAACACCAGCGCCGGGTCTATGCCGAGCGACTTGGCTCCCGCGGCCGCCCCTTCGATAAATTCCGTTGTCGCTACGCCGACGGTTGGAATGCCGCGCGCTTCGAGATCCGCCATGTCATGCGTACAGCACGAAATGCAGGACCCTCAGTCGGACAATCCTTCGATGACGAGATTGACTTCGGCAGCAATCTGCTGCCGCAGCGGCAACGGTGCGACCCGCGT
>JAFASL010000781.1 GCA_019244535.1 Alphaproteobacteria bacterium | reverse complement strand
GTGGCGTCGTGGTAGATCGCCTCCGTCCGCTCGGTCCGCAGCGGGATCAGGCCGAGCGGGGCCACCCCGAACAGCGCCTCGATCTGGCGCATGCTGAGGACGCCCTTCTTCCGGCCCTCCGCCACCAAGGCGGTGGCACAGGCGGCGCCGAAGGAGAGGATCAGCGCCGCCGGCAGCATCACCTGGTTGTTGGGGAACCAGGGCCGGAGGGGATCGGCGGCCTGCGAGATGATCTGCACGTTCGCCGCCGGGGTCGCGGTCCACTGCACGTCCCGGTCCGTCTCCTTCGCGCGGCTCAGGCGGCGGCCCACTCGGGTGAGACATAATCATCGAACCCACCCCGACCATGATCACGTCCAAATCAAACCGGTATTAAAACTAATATCTATCGCGCTGAACTTGCTTCCCCCAAAATTTTTGAACTTGCTTCCCTCAAAATTCTCTTGCAATTATCTAATCTTTCTCATAGACATATTCCTAACCTCTTGTCAAGAGCCTGTTTCTATTTTTCCTCAGTAGGTGTCTAGAAATGAAATCGTATCTATGGGAGGAGGAGAACGTGTCGTCGCCGCGCTATCATTTATCATCTATCATGTGGCACACTGTTGTACTCGCTACCTTCTCGCAGGCGTAATGTCACGGAGAGGGCTCGCTCTGGAAACACGGACCGGCCTAACCGGATGGCTAAAGATGATTTATACGCTTATGGCACTCTAGGAGCCGCATGCACGTGCTGAATAGGCATCGGGGTCGCAGCAGCTGCCGCTCCTGCGGTGGTAAGCTACATTCGTTCGTCGATTTGGGGGTGTCGCCGCTCTGCGAGAAATTTCTCGCGCCGGATCAGACGGAAGAGGCCGAGGCGTTCTATCCGCTCGATGCGAAGGTGTGTGGCACCTGTTGGCTCGCCCAGCTGGGAGAGTATGTCGCACCGGCCGACATCTTTGGCGAGTACGCGTACTTCTCGTCATTCTCGCAGGCGTGGCTCGCCCACGCGCGAGACTATGCTCTTATGTCGGTCGACCGCTTCAAGCTCAACAGCAGCAGCATGGTCATCGAGGCTGCGAGCAACGACGGCTATCTGCTCCGAAACTTCGTCGCGCGTGGGATACCCTGCCTCGGCATCGAGCCTGCCGCCAATGTCGCGCGCGCCGCGGAGGCGGCGGGGGTGCCTACCCGGGTGGGCTTCCTTACGGCTTCTCTTGGAAGAGATCTCGCGGCGAAAGGGCTTCGGGCCGATCTTCTGATAGGCAACAATGTTCTCGCGCAGGTGCCGGACCTAAACGACTTCGTCGCCGCCCTCCGCGAGCTGTTAAAGATGGAGGGCGTGCTCACCCTCGAGTTTCCGCACTTGCTCCGGCTACTCGAGCAAAACCAGTTTGACACGATTTATCACGAGCACTTCTCGTACTTCTCCCTGATGGCTGCTGAGTGGATCCTGAGTGCTCATGGACTGCGGGTGTTCGACGTGGAGGAGCTTTGGACCCATGGGGGCAGTCTGCGACTTTACGTCTGTCGTGCAGACGCGCGACTTGAGGAACAGGAAGGGGTGCGCCTGGTCCGTGCCGCGGAGCGCGCGGCGAGACTAGACGACCTCGGGACGTATGCCGCCTTTGAAGCACGAGTTAGAGAGACCAAGTGGAAGCTTCTTGATCTGCTGATTGGCTTGAAGCGACAGCGAGCGCAAATCGTCGGCTACGGGGCGCCGGGCAAGGGCAACACACTTCTGAACTATTGCGGTATTCGTACTGATTTTCTGGACTTCACCGTGGACCGCAATCCCTACAAGCACGGCAAGCTGCTGCCGGGATCGCGGATCCCGGTGCGAGCGCCGGAGGAGTTGGACAAACAGCGCCCAGACTATGTGCTTATTCTGCCCTGGAATCTAAAGCACGAGATCATGCAGCAGCTGTCTCACGTCCGGGACTGGGGCGGGCGTTTTATCCTTCCCGTCCCCGAGCCGGAGATCGTCGGGTGATGCCGATGGGCGGGAGGAGGTTCGGATGAAAGTGGTGCTTTTCTGCGGCGGGCAGGGATTGCGGATGCGCGGAGCAGGTAGCGACGACGTTCCCAAGCCTATGGTCCTCCTCGGCTCCCAGCCGATACTCTGGCACCTTATGAAGTACTATGCTCACTGGGGCCACACCGAGTTCATCCTGTGTCTCGGATACAAGGGCACGGTGGTCAAGGAGTTTTTCGTCAACTATAAGGAATGGATCTCCAATGATCTGGTTCTGACGACAAGCAATCAAACAATTCAGTTGCTGCGCCGGGATGTGGTGGACTGGCGAATCACGCTGGTCGATACCGGACACGACGCCAGCATCGGTGAGCGCCTGCTGGCAGTCCGGCCGCATCTAGAGGGCGAGGAAATGTTCCTTGCCAACTATAGCGACGGACTTACTGATTGCCCGTTGCCGGCAGTGATAGAGCGGCTAAAGTGGACCCGAGCGGTGGGCGCGTTCATGGCCGTGCGGCCAAGCATTTCCCTGCATTTCGTGCGCTACACCCAGGATGGCGTGGTGACCAGCGTCTTGAACCCTGAGCAGGCCGACACCTGGGTGAACGCCGGATTTTTCGTGTTCCAGACGAGGATCTTCGACTATCTACGTCGCGGCGACGAACTGGTCGAGGAGCCATTCCAGCGCTTGATCGCCGACGGGAAGCTTTCGGTTCTACCCTACACCGGCTTTTGGCGCTGTTGTGACACATTCAAGGATCTACAGGTGCTGGAAGGTCTACTGCGGCGCGGCAACGCGCCGTGGGAACTGTGGCGTCTCTTCGCACCTGGCCATGGGCCAGCACTGCCGTCGCGGACGCGTGAGACCTCGCTGGCCTAGCGATGCTCTCACTTGTCACTGGGTCCGTTACGGATCCACCGCTGTCGATCCTCTGTCTCGGGGCGCACTCGGACGACATCGAGATCGGCGCTGGCGGCACCATCCTGACACTGCTGCGGCGTTTCCCCGGCAGCCATGTGCATTGGGTGGTGCTATCCGCCCTCGCCGAGCGTGCACGAGAGGCAAGAGCTAGCGCCAATGTTTTCCTGGGCTATGCGGGGGCCTCGGATGTGCGACTGCTGACATTTCGTGACGGCTTTTTTCCCGCGCAGTTCGAGGCGATAAAAGAAGCGTTCGAAATGCTGAAGGGGGTGCGCCCCAATCTCGTGCTGACGCACCATCGGTCCGACCATCACCAGGATCACCGCGTGGTGGCAGAGTTGACCTGGAACACATTTCGCAATCACCTCATTCTGGAGTATGAAATCCCGAAATATGATCCTGATTTAGGCAATCCCAACCTGTTTGTGCCGATCACCTCGGAGGACGCGCAGGCCAAGGTCACGGCCCTGATGTCACATTTTGCGAGCCAGCACGGCCGGACCTGGTTCACTCCCGACACGTTTCTCGGGCTGATGCGCATTCGTGGGGTGCAAGCGGCGGCGGCCTCCGGGCTAGCGGAGGCGTTTTATGCACCGAAGTTGCGGTTACTAGGCTGAACCGTGACACTCGTCGGCACCATGTGACTGCGGAGAAGCCGGAAATGCGCACAGTGGTTCTGCTACAGACTCACATCTTAACGGGGCCTGTCCTCAGGTTTTTCGAGGATCTCCGCCTGGGCGGGGATCGATACGACGCGCGTGTCTTGATGCACCTGCCTCCGCAGAAGCCAAAGCCGGCCGGACTGGAGAGGTTACCTCACCACTTTGTCACTACCCCGGAAATCCGCGATCCTAGCTACAGAGCGAAGGTAGACGGTGAGAACTGGAGTGTGTGGCGCGGCGGGCATACCGACCTGATTGGGCTGCACTTTTTCCGAACGCATCCCGAGTACGACCGTTACTGGTTTGTCGAGTACGACGTGCGCTTCAGCGGCTGCTGGGCAGATTTCTTTGCGCATTTCGAGATGAGCCAGGCCGACTTCCTCAGCACCACGATTCGCCGCAGCTCTTCACACCCCGAGTGGATGCACTGGCCGACATTGCGGGTGCCCGACCAGATCCCATCCCTCGGTGCGGCCGACCGACTGTGCAGCTTCATGCCGATCGTGCGTGTCACGCGGCAGGCGTTGCAGGCGATCGACCGAGCCTATCGCGAAGGCTGGGGCGGGCACTGCGAGGCCACTTGGCCAACGATTGTGCATCGCGCCGGGCTGAAGGTGGAGGATCTTGGCGGTGATGGCGAGTTTGTACCGCCGGAGAACCGTAACCGCTTTTACACGAACACACCACGGCACGAAGACCACGCCCCAGGCTCCATGGTGTTCCGCCCCGCCCGCGTCTCGGCCGGCTCGCAGCCGAACCTGCTTTGGCATCCGGTCAAACCTCTGTCCAATAAATTGCGGGAAGATGCGCGCCATGCCTGGCTGATCACGAGGCGGCTTGCGTCGGGGCACGGGGTAGAGTTGTGATGTCGGCTTCGGCTGAACGCTTAGGACGAAGCAAGCGTCGGCCAAGCAAGATCCCTGTCGGCGATCACGCTGACCGGCAGCGGCCAGCTGATGCCGAGTGCCGCATCGTCAAAGCGGACCCCGGCAGCCGCAGCCGGATCGTATGGGACGTCCATCTGGTACAGCACCTCAGAATCATCCTGCAAGCTTTGGAAGCCGTGCGCACACCCG
The DNA here is from genome assembly GCA_019244535.1 of Alphaproteobacteria bacterium. Classification (GTDB taxonomy): domain Bacteria; phylum Pseudomonadota; class Alphaproteobacteria; order ATCC43930; family CGMCC-115725; genus AP-15. Next base: position 152 of record JAFASL010000781.1, on the reverse strand, counting down.
GCGGGGATGACAAGAGCGAGGTCGCCCTGCGCCTCAAGCCGAAACCCCTGCCACCGCAGGTGGCTTGGCGACTCGGGGCGGAGGTCAGCGACCACGTCGTAGATGGCACCGTGTACGCAACGGACGAACTTGACCTCAGCGTGGGGCGGGCG
>JAFASL010000622.1 GCA_019244535.1 Alphaproteobacteria bacterium | reverse complement strand
TTTTGTCAATAGAGCGGCCTGCAATGGTGGCCGCAGGCGGATGCTCTACCGCCAATATGCTTTTTGCCGCGTATATCTGCTCCCGTGTCGGCCAGATTTTGCCCATCATGGTGGCGCGCAAAAATTCCAGACTGTCGCCACTAAATTCTACCGGAATAAGACCTAAATGCTTTTCGTCCTCCGTCAGGATCGATTGGAGCGTCCCAATAGGCCGCAAATTTCGCCGTCCCATCGGACGACCCGCACCCCGTCTCGCCCCGCCGTGTCCGTTCCGCATTCGCGACTCCGCTGCGTTCAACTCGACGGCATATCACCGCACACAATCAAGATTTGAAGCGTTGCCGTGCTCTAAAACGGCGAGAGGGGATCGGGGCCTTCTAGCCTCAACTTCGATCAACAGCGAAGAGCAAAGAGGCGCGACGTAATGCATCCAGAGCGCTAGACCAGCCGAGACCGCCGACCATCGCGGCATGGATACCGAGGGGAGTAAGCCTATGAAACACCCGCTCATCGCGACGACGTTGGCCACGACGCTAGGCTTGTCTTATGCCAACGCAGAGGAGATGCGCCGTGTAGTCACGGGCCTTGATGATAGGAACCACGCGACGGTTCTTTTCGATACCCTTATGCCATTGCAGACGGTCGCGCCTGGCATCAAGGCAACCAATTTCTGGATCACAGATAGCTACCCGCCCAGCCTAACGAAGGAAGATCCCTCGGGAAGACCAATCGGAACGGCACCGCCCGACAACGGCACCAAGTTTCGAGTTGTAGAGTTTGCGCCGCTTGATCCCGACAGCGAAGCCAAGCTTCCGCCCGAGATGATCCAGAAGGCTATAACCAACTCACCGGCCAAAGGCATTCCTGTCAAGCACCCTCTGATGCATCGCACTCGCAGTCTCGATTACGCCGTGATCCTGTCCGGCGAGATTGACATGATGCTCGACGATACGAGCGTGCATCTCAAGCAGGGCGACGTGATCGTGCAGCAAGCGACTAACCACGCCTGGGTCAATCATGGTACACAGCCGTGCCGGATCTTATTCGTACTAATGGACTCGAAGGAGCCATAGCGACAAGACCAAAACATGGAGAGGCTGGTAAGCCACACGATTTGGGTCAGACCGCGTGTGGTCACCTCCGATTGCATGCAGCGCCATCGGCATCAGGATGAGCTATTCGCAGAAGTTGGTGACGGCATGAGAGGGTGGGGCGGCGTACGCGGCGATCGAGCCACCGCCAGCGCCGATCTCGATCATACCGACCACCGGGATCCGGATCGGCAAGCCGCTGCGTTTCTTGAAGCGGTGGACGCGCCACTTCCATAGCGGCACAAGGCCGGCCTTTCCGTCCTGGATCACGCATGCCTTGGTGCCGCCCATGTCGAACGATCGCGTCGGGCTTCCCCGCGCGGCCGCCAAAGAACGCCGTCGCGATCGCGCCGCCAGCGGGGCCGGATTCGAGAAACCGTACCGGAAAGGCCTCGGCGACGCTCGGCGCGACGAGACCGCCCGACGAGTGCATCAGGTGAAACCGGCCGCGAAAACCGCGCGCCCCCAGCGCCGCAACCAGGCGCCGGAGGTAGCGCCCCATCAGCGGCTGCACATAGGCGTTGGCGACCGTCGTGGAGACACGGTCGTATTCGCGCAGCTCCGGCTGCACGGCGCTCGACAGCGACGCCGGGATTCCAGGGAGCTCCGACGCGATCAACTCGCCGAGCGCCAATTCGTGAGCCGGGTTTTTATATGAATGCAGGAGGCAGACCGCGACCGCCTCGACACGAGCCTCGGCCAGATAGCGGATTTCGGCGCGCGCCTGATCCAGATCGAGCGGCGTGACGACATCGCCATCCCGGCTTAGGCGCTCTTCAACCTCGCGGCGCAAGCCGCGCGGCACGATCGGTTCGGGAAATTGCAGGAACAGGTCGTGGATATCGTAACGCTGCTCGGTCCCCATCTCGAGGATGTCGCGAAAACCGCGGGTCGTCAGCAATCCCACGCGAGCGCCGCGTCGCTCGATGATCGTGTTCGTGACCAGCGTCGTGCCGTGCACCAACGCGGCCAGATCACCCATTTCCAGACCGGCCTCGGCCAGCAATGTCGCCAGCCCCTCGAGCGCCCCAGCCGACGGATCCTCAGGCGTTGTCAGGCATTTATGGAGCCGCACCTCGCCTGTCGCCTGGTCGAGCAATACGAAAT
>JAFASL010000579.1 GCA_019244535.1 Alphaproteobacteria bacterium | reverse complement strand
AGTCGGCTGACTTCTGCCTGGAAGCTCTTTGTTTCCTGGGTCATCGCTGCCGTCACAGGTTGGCGGGAACGCGCCGAGGATATGTGGCGAAATTCCTTGTGGTGCAAGACCGTCAGCGGGAGATCGTGGCCGGTCTCTCTAGCGTATGCCGCGCCGCCAGCGCTCGATGGTATGCTCGACGACCGAGGCGTCCACCTCGTTCGCCCACGCGCTCGCAAAACATGCGGTGGCGCTCTTCGGGCGGCGCTCTTCCGCAGGTGGTGTAAAGCACAGGCGCATCGGCATCGACACGCCCTCGCCGACCGCGATCGCCTCACCGTTCCGCAAGGCCGGTAAGAAATTCATCAGCCCGTGAGAGGCCTCCGGGAGAGCGCCTCTGACGATCTCCTGATCCTCCTGACCCGTCATCCGGAATGCGAATATCGTGTTGCATTCCGAGAGCAGACCTGGCGCGAGGTCGGACGGACGCTGCGTGACTACGCACAACGACACCCCGTATTTGCGGCCCTCCTTGGCGATCCTGAACAACGCGCGTTTCGCCGCCGCGAAACCCAACTGCTTGTCGCGCGACGCGTAACGGTGGGCCTCTTCACAAATGATCGTCAGCGGCAGCGTCGTGTCGTTCCACAGCGCGAAATCGAAGGTGAGCCGGCAGAGCACGGACACGACGACATTGACCACCTCCGATGGGATACCGGAAAGGTCGAGGATAGTGACCGGTCGCCCGTTTACCGGAACGCGAAAGAGCTGAGCAAGAATATCGGAGAGTTCATCACGCAAGGTCAGCCGAGTGCCAAACACAAATCCGTAACGAGGATCGTTCTGCAGGGCGAGGATTCTTGCTTTGACGGCCTGATAGGAGGGGACGCTGTCGGGTCGATTGAGACTGCCCATCGTCGTGTCGAGCACCCGAAGAACGTCCGACATGCGGTAGGGGGCCGGGGTGTCCACGGTCCCGAACTTGTCCAGCCCGGCTTTGGCGAAAAAAGACTGCTTCGATGCAAGTACCGCTTCGCCCAGTATTTTAGCTTGCTCGGGATTCCGATCTGGCCCGACCACGATTTCAGTAAGTTCCTCGAAATTAAACAACCAATACGGTAAATACAACCCCTCCCCTGGACTCAGAACTACTGCACGGTCGCCGAAGGTGGCAGAGTATTCATTGTGGGGATCCAGCAATATGACATGAGCATTCGGGCTGTAATCGATGACCGCTCTCAAGATCGTCGCAAGCCCGCACGATTTTCCCGACCCGGTAGTTCCGACGATGCTGAAGTGTTTGCCAAACAGCTCGTCCGTCAATACGTAAGCCGGGACCGTGCCATTCTGGTGGATTGTGCCGACTGGAGCGGTCGCGGCCTTCGGGCGAGCATAAACTTGGGCGAGATCCTCGGGGCCGGCGAGGTAAACGGGCTCGTCGAGTGCCGGATAGGCGGAGACGCCCCGTTGAAACCCGGCAAGCGTGTCCATGTCCCGAATCTCGCCGACGAGCTCGAGCTCAACGAGCCTCAAATCCTTGTCGGAAACCTGCAAGCTCGGCAGCGGCACCCTGAGGCCGGTCACCATACCGTAAGCGACCGAAACCCGCGTCCGCATCTTGACGAGACTGCCCATTTCGATGGGCAAATTGCGATCTGAGGGGGTCCCGGGGTGCGGTTTTTCGAGCAGCGCGACCGCTTGACAGGCCGACACGGCAATCACTCGCCCTAAACGCGCGCCTTTACATAAGGCGAGAGCAAGGCCGTCCATAATCTCAGCCCCCTCTAAAGTTGTGGGCGCAAATGGTTTTGGGTTCCCGTGGTGTGCAGATAGCCGCCCGTATCTCGCGCTATGGCGGCGCCTCGCATTCGCTCCCTGGGGAGGCGAAGGGTCGCGGTCGTCCCGACGCCAAGCTGGCTGCTCAAAGTAAGGTCGCCGCCGTGCAGCTCGACCAAAGCCTTAGCGATCGGCAGGCCGAGACCGGTACCCTGATGTTCGCGGGTGAGGTGATCGGCAACTTGCTCGAACGGCTGAAAAACTCGTTCGATCTGTTCCGGCGGAATACCGATCCCGGTATCTCTGAACGAGAGGCTAAGATCGCCGCTTTCATGGAGCAGCAACTCGACCTCTATATGCCCTCCCGGGTTTGTGAACTTAACAGAATTTGATAAAATATTAAGGATGACTTGTTTAAGTTTTGTAGGGTCCACGTTGATTACCGTTGATAAATTTGCCGGATGGCAGTCTATCTGGATAGATTTCTTTGCGGCAATCGGCTTTACGGTATTAATCGCCGATTGAATCAGTCGGCCGAGGTCAACAAGCTCTTCCTCAAGGAGAACCCGTCCTACCTCGATTCGCGCCAAGTCGAGAATCCCATTGATGATGTCGAGCAAAATCGTTCCGGCATCATGGATATATCCGGCGTACTCCGGATAGCGGCGTTGCATTGGCGCCTGGTCGAGCTTGATCACCTCGGAAAACCCGATGATCGCATTCAACGGGGTGCGCAGCTCGTGGGCCATATTGGCGAGGAATTTGCTCTTGGCGCTGTCCGCCGCCTTTGCCTTCAACATCGCTTGATGCGCGGCCGAGGCGGCCTCCTCGGCCTGCTGCTTCGCCTCGAGGAGGGCAAGGCTGGAAAACCGGTGTTCGACCGGGCTCCCCAGCCGGGAACAGTAGCTCTCTAGTAGCATCCCGTAGCTTCCAAAAGAGCCGCAAACCCTCTCGCGGCAAGGCTAGATTGAGCAGAACCTTCCTAAACAGCGGTTAATCGGAGCCCCGCGGAACCCGACCGGAGCTCCGCCGCTCCAGCGCATCGTGTTTTGGTCGGTTTTGCTCTTGCCCTTCGGAAGCTTCCACCCGATACCTTTAGGGCATGGCCATGTTCCGCCCCGCTCCGCGGCTCCTCGCGGTCCTCGGGCCGACCAATACCGGCAAGACCCATCTTGCGATCGAGCGCATGCTGGGCCACCGCAGCGGCATGATCGGGTTTCCGCTGCGCCTTTTAGCCCGCGAGAACTATGATCGGATCGCCAAGCTGAGGGGCGCGCGCTCGGTCGCGCTGATCACCGGCGAGGAGAAGATCCTGCCGCCCAACCCGGCTTATTTTGTCTGTACCGCGGAATCGATGCCGCTCGATCGGCAGGTCGATTTCCTCGCGGTGGACGAGATCCAGCTGTGCGCCGATCCCGAGCGTGGCCACATCTTCACCGCACGGCTCCTACACGCTCGCGGAGCGCAGGAAACGATGTTCCTCGGCGCCGATACGATCAAGCCGCTGATGCGGCGGCTCGTTCCGGAGATCGAGTATGTCAGCCGGCCGCGCTTCTCGACGTTGTCATATACCGGCTACAAAAAGGTGACGCGCCTGCCGCCGCGCAGCGCGGTCGTCGCTTTTGCGATCTCGGACGTCTTCTCGCTTGCTGAGCTGATCCGGCGTCAGCGGGGCGGTACGGCGGTTGTTCTCGGAGCGCTGAGCCCTCGTGCACGTAACGCCCAGGTCGGGATGTTCCAAGCCGGCGAGGTCGATTATCTCGTCGCCACCGATGCGATCGGCATGGGTCTCAATATGGACCTCGACCATGTTGCCTTCGCCCGGACCGGCAAATTCGACGGGCGCGGCCCGCGTCGGCTGACCCCAGCCGAAATTGCCCAGATCGCTGGGCGTGCGGGGCGGCATATGAGTGACGGCACGTTCGGCACCACGGCCGAGCAGGCTTCGCTCGACGCGGAAACTGTCGAGGCGATCGAAACGCATCGTTTCGAACCGCTAACACGCCTAAACTGGCGCAACAGCCGGCTGAGATTTGCATCGATTGGCGCATTATTAAAGAGCCTCGACGAGCGGCCATCGCTGCCGGGTCTCGTGCAGGCACGCGAGGCGGACGACCATCGCGTGCTGCGGACCCTCGCGCGCAACCCGGAAATCGCCGGGCTAGCTGTGCATCCCGGGGCGGTTCGGCTGCTTTGGGAAGTCTGCCAGATCCCGGATTTTCGCAAGGTCATGAGCGAAAGCCACGCGCGGCTTCTCGCTCATTGTTTTCTCCACCTCGCCGGGCCCGAGGAGCAGCTTCCCACCGCGTGGATTGCCGGACAAATGGCGAGCCTCGATCGGGTTGATGGCGACATCGATACGTTGATGGCCCGGATCGCGCACATCCGGACCTGGACTTACATCACTCATCGCGCCGACTGGGTTGCTGATTCGGCAGCCTGGCAGGAGCGCGCCCGGGCTATCGAGGATCGCCTGTCCGACGCACTGCATGAAAGCATCACGCAACGCTTCGTCGACCGGCGGTCGGCCTTCCTGGTCCGCCAGCTGGCATCCGAAGGCGAGCCGCTCGCCTCCGTGTCGAACCTGGGGGACGTTCTCGTCGAGGGCGCTTATGTCGGGCGGATGGCTGGTTTGCGCTTTGTTCCCGATTCGGTCGATGGTGTCGAGACGCGGATGCTGGTCGCCGCCGCCAACCGCGTGCTGCGCGCGGAGATTGCGGCCCGCGCCCGCCTTCTCGCCGCGGATGGCGACGATGCCTTTGCAATCGGTGCCGAGGGTGAGCTGCGTTGGCGCGGCGACGTCGTCGGCCGTATGGTGGCCGGCGACAAATTGCTGACGCCGCGGGCCGAGCCGAGCCCTGGTGAATTTATCGAGGGCGAGGCTCGCGAGAGGGTGCGCCGGAGGCTGCAAGAATTTCTGCGCAAAGAGATCGAGCGCCGGCTGGCGCCACTTCTTGCCGCGCAGACGCTACCGCTCGGCGGCGTCGGACGAGGGCTCGTGTACCAGCTGGTCGATGCGCTCGGTTGCTTGCCCGCGGCTGAGGTTTGGCGGCAAACCGCCATGCTGGAAGCGACGGACCGCAAGGCGTTAGGCCGACTCGGTGTTCGCTTCGGCACCGAGAGCATATATGTAGAGCCACTGTTGCGCGCCGATGCGATGCGCTTTCAGGCGCTGCTCTGGACGGTTCATCACGGGCGGACGGCATGCCCGTCATTCTCCGCTCGCCGTTTTGCCACGCCGATCGAGACTGATCCTGCGCTGCCGGCGTCGTTCTACGCCGCGATCGGACTTCGCGTCCTTGGCGGTCTGGCTATCCGGCCTGACCGGTTGGAGCGACTTGCCGCCGCGGCGCGTCGTCTGGCTCGCGGTGGTCCTTTTGTCCCGGCGCCGGAGCTTGGGACGATCGCCGGCGTCGAACCGATGGCGTTGCGCCGGCTGCTCGCGGCGCTGGGGTACCGGGCGTCAGTTGTCCGCGGCGAGGAGACTTTTATGCCAAATGCGCGACGCCGGCGCGCAATGGACAAAGGCCACCGCCGGCGCGAGCCGGTCGAAGAGGGACATCCTTTTGCCAAGCTGCGGGAGCTGAAGCTCGCTTGAACGGCAGACGCCTCGACCAATGGCTCTGGTTTGCGCGCCTCGCCAAGAGCCGCTCTCGCGGGGCACGCCTTTGTGCGTCCGGTGCGGTCGCGGTAAACGGAATGACGGTTACAAGGGTCAACCACATTTTGCGAACCGGCGAGAGCGTCACGGTACGGCAGGGAGCGTTCTGTCGCACCGTTAGAGTATTGGGGCTCGGCGAGCGTCGCGGCCCGGCGGCAGAAGCCCGCCTTTTATACGAGGAGATTGCACCTCCGGTTCATCAGTCCGAGCCGATGCCAGCCTGGACGCCGCTACTCTTCGACGATGACGATTATGCGAACCTACGGGAATAATATTCTGGACGCCCCTCCGTCTATTGGGTGAGACGGAGGGCGATGAGCGATTTTGCTATATTGTTGAAGACGGTCTGCAAGTTGCTGGGGGTCGCGGCCTCAAAGAAGCCGCCATTGGACGTTGTCGCACAGTTCTGCAGTTGCGTGTTGCTGGCGCCGTCGCTGCCTAGTCCTATTGTATAGATGATATAATTACCGTTAGAGGCTAGGTTGCTGCAGACGTTTGCCAAGCGGGTATTCAAATTAGTCACAGCGGTCGAGGTATTGGTCGTGTCAATCTTCCCATCAGCGATCTGGCCGAGCCCCGTCATGTTGTCTGTCGATGGCCATTCTTCTGTCCCGTCCGTCATTAGCACAATGACTTTCTTCCAACCGGTCGTCGAGGCGTTGCTGTAGCTAAGAGGGTGGCCGTTGTTCGCCGTGAAGGGGCCGTTTGGCGAGAGGACGCGCCAGCCCCAGATCATCCCGATGTGGACTTGCGTCCCCCCTGCGTCGCGCGGCCACATGCTGCTGATTGTATTGAGCACCTGGGTCTTGCCGGCACTGCTGGTGACATCGGTCAGCGGCAGCATCGGCACCGGGCAGCCCTGGTTTGGACCGTATAAAGTGAGCCAGTCCGCAACTACACTCCCCTGAATTTCTGTGGCGGTGCTCTGCGCCTTGACGCCGTTTGCCGCCCAATTGTTGCCGGAGTCACTTGCCCACCAAAACGGATACCAATTAGGCCAGTTGCTCGGCTCGGTATAATCGGGATCGCTGGTCGCCGAATTGATCACCCCGCTGACACTGTTTTCATCCGAGCTGGTAGGCTCGACGACGCAGCCCATCCAGTTCTGCGTGGTGTTCGTGTTAGTCGTATCATAGGTGATCGCGGCGCCCCGGGTGAGCGTGACGCTGGCGCCGCTCGCAGAGGCGTTGTTACAGGTGTGGATCTGGGTTGCGCTGTCGGCGCTCTGAACCGAGGAGTTCATCGAAAAGCCCGAGCCACCCGCCATGATAAGCGAGCCCGCCGGCAGGAAGGTCGTGGCACTCGGGTTGATGTTGGTAATGATCTGGCTACCGTTGGAGACGGTACCCGTGATGTTGACGGTGATCGTCGCGCCGGTCTGCGTTGCGGTGGCGTTATTTGATATGTGAACTTGAGTTCCCGAATCCACGGACGTTATTGTAGTGCCATTGGGTATCCCCGATCCGCTGATGGATGTACCCACGGTGAGACCGCTGGTATTTGGTGATATATTTGTTATGACGTTTTTGTTGCTAGCGGACGACGTATTGCCGGTAATTGTGATCGGATTAGCTACGCCGATCGCGTTGCCCTTGTAATCCGAGAAATTACTAGCGCAATCGGTTGCTATGTGGCTGCAATTAGTGCCGCTTGTGCAGAATGAGCTTCCTACATTGACGGTCGTCACATAGGGGACGATACTGATATAAAGCTGCTGGGAACTGCTGATGGCGCTGGTAAGCGTATTCACGAACTGAGTAGCGGCATTTATCAGCGTGCAGATGCGGCTTTGGTTGCTCGCATTCGTGCAACTGGTATCCGCGGATACCACGTTTCCGGAACATGAGGTATCGGAATAATTGGGCGCTCCGTCGTTAGGGCCGCACAGCATGGAGCCCGTATTATCGAGCACCACGGCGACTTCAAGACCGGTTGTCTTCTTGGTTTGGGCGGTAACTGTTACGTTTATGTTGTTGATCCCGACGAGCCGCATGAAAGTCATCGGTACAGTGGCTTGTGCCTGAAAGGTTACAGTGGATGCGGTGAGGTCCGCATTCGCGGGTACCGGCGCAACCGTGACGTTCGTACCAAGTGCGCTCGACGG
>JAFASL010000375.1 GCA_019244535.1 Alphaproteobacteria bacterium | reverse complement strand
GAGCGCGGCCCGAGGACAGGCTCCGGCGTGGGACGGCGAGGTGGCTCGCCGGCAGGTGCTGAGCATCGGCGACACCCCCCTCACCCTGCCCTCTCCCTCCGCGAGCGGGTGGAGCGGGATCGTTAAAGCGCATCAGCGAACCAGTTGATAGAGCCGCTCGTCGTAAAGGGCACCCTCGAGCGGGGTCAGCTTGTCGCGAAACTCCTTGTTGTGCGGCGTGGTCAAATTGGCATCGAAGCCTTTGCGGTCGCGCCACACCTCGACCAGGGTGAAATGGTTCGGGTGCCCGTCCCACTGGACGACATCATAGCGCAAATTGTCGTCGTCCTTGCGCGCAGCGTCGGCCTGCGCTTTGACAAGCTCCACCGCCTGGTCCTTGTGCATCGGGAAAACGTCGACATGGGTGAGGACGTAAACCGCTTCGGGAGATGGCTGCCCCCTCGGCGCTGCAACCGCAAGCGCGCTGTGCGGGCGGACGCCAAACCCGCCGATCATCAGCGGCTGCACCTTGTCCCTGAAGGCAGTAGCAGCGGCACCCTTATTGTGCGCATCCGAAGCCTGCTTGTCGCGCCATGCTTCCAGTATCGCAAAGCGCGCGGGACGGTTGATCTCTTCGAATACTTCGAAGCCGGAATTGCCGTCCTCCTTGCGGCTCGTCTCGGCATACTGGCGCGCGAGCGCCGCAGCTTGCTGCGCCGCTGTCGGCGCGACTTCGAAATAAGTGACTAGGTACACCGGACCGCTCACTGTGTCCTCCGCGTAAACCGGCCGCACTGTCCCAAAGACGAGCGCGGCCAGAGCAAAAATCAGGAATTGAAACCGCATATCGAGCCCTCCGCCTACCCGACCGGCGCGAGGCGGAAACGGCAGTCGGTGTCCTCGGCGATCTGGTTGACTAAATTGACCTCCCAGGCGAGATATTCTCGCATGAAGCGCTCGCGCTCCGCCGGGCGGTCGCGCGCCGATAATGCGACATCGTCGGGCTCGCTGGCGAGCAGACCCATGCCGGTGTCGAGCGGCAACCCGGCCGCTTTCCACGCCGCAGTGCCGCCGGCCAGCACCTTGACCGGGCGCCGAGTTCTCAGCTCTGCCGCCGCATAACGGGCGATCGTCCCGTCCTCGCTGGTCAGCACCAGGTCACCCTGCGCCGGCAATTTGTCGAGCGCCTCGGCGAGGCGGGCGCGGATCGCAAACCACGCCCCCGGAATGTGACCCTGGCGATAGTTCCGGCTCAATGCGAGATCGACGACGACTGCCCGGCTCGCCTGCAATTCCGACGGTGGTACTGAGGCCGGCTCGGCGCCGGCGAGCGGGAAGATGTCGCTGCGCACGCTGGGCACGCCGCGCTCGAGCTCGAGGCCATCGAGCCCGCCTTCCAGCACCACGGCGTCCCAGCCCATGCGGCGCAGCCAGGACGCGGTCATCCGTGCCCTGACGCCGGTGTCGTCGACGAGCACGACGCGGGCGCCCCAGACCCCGATCCAGCTGTCGGTTTCCTGTACCAATTGACCGCCCGGCGCCATGACCGATCCCGGAATATGGCCGGCGCGGTATTCGGCCGGGTCGCGCACATCCATAATGTAGAGCGTGCGGCGGTTGGCTTCGCTCTGCCATCGGGCCAAGGTCGCGCGATCGATGACGGATACTCCATAGCGCCGCGCAACGGCATCGGCGCGCTGTCGCGCTGCGGCGACGCCCTCGGCGGAAACCTCGGGCGCGCGGTCCGCCGCGCCTGCCATGACCCCGAGCCCGGCGAGGTGCCAGGCCATCGTTCCGTCCTTCAGCGAGACGACACGGTTCGGCACGCCGGCATCGATCAAGGATTGGGCGCCGATGATGCTGCGTGTGCGCCCGCCGCAATTGACGACGACAAAGGTGTCGGGTGACTGCACCAGCTCGCGGAAGCGGTAGACGAGCTCCGCCCCCGGCACGCTGACCGCGCCGGGGATCGTATTCGAGTGATATTCGTCGTAGGAGCGGCTGTCGAAAATCGCCATCTTCTCGCCGCGCTTCTGTCTCTCGGCGAGCTCCTCGACACTGATCCACGGCGTCTTCATTTCGTGCTCGACGACCTCGGCGAACGCCTTGCTCGGCACATGCACGCCGCTATAGACCGGGTAACCCGCCGCCTCCCACGCCTTGACCCCGCCTTCGAGCACCGAGACGTCGGTATATCCGCCTTCGCCGAGCCGCGCCGCCGCGCGCTCGGCCAAGCCCTCGCCGTCATCACAGACGACTATCGACGCCGAGTGCCGCGGCAACAACCCCGGCGCGATCAATTCGAGCCGCGACAATGGCAGGCACGACGCCATCAACAGATGGCGGTCGTGAAAAACCCCTTCCTCGCGCGCATCGACAATCGCGATCTCGCTGCCCGCCTGATACCGCCGCCGCAATTCCTCCGCCGTAATGCTCGCTACCATCTGCGCCTCCCATGATGCTGCATTCCGTTTGCCCGAATTCCGATCGAATGCCAACGCTCCTTTCCTCCCTCGCCCCGCTTGCAGGGAGAGGGGCGGGGTGAGGGGCCTTCCCGGTTGCCCGAATTCGCGGCACAGGTCAAAGTCCCGATCAAATGGCGTAATGGAGAAAGCCAGAATGTCCGAAGGACGACGCGCGCGGCCGCAGCCGACGCCGGAGACGCAGCATTTCTGGGACGGCACGAAGGCCGGCGAACTGCGCCTGCAGCGCTGCAACGCCTGCGGCAAGGTCTATTTCCCGCCGCGGCCGTTCTGCCCCGCCTGCGCGGCGCGCGACGTCGCCGTGTTCGCCGCCAGCGGCAAGGGTCGGCTCTATTCCTACGTGATCCACCACCGCCCGGTGCCGGGCTTCACCCCGCCTTATGCGATCGCGGTTGTCGAGCTCGAGGAGGGGCCGCGGATGATGACCAACATCACAGGTTGCCCGCAAACCCCCGACGCGTTGCAGCTCGACATGGCCCTGGAGGTCGCCTTCGAGAAGCTCGACGACGAGATCACCCTCCCTCTCTTCCGTCCGGTGTTGTCGCCGCGTGACGCGGCGATTCAGGCAACTCTGCGCGAGACAACGACGCGCGTGTTGGCCTCGTTGACACCGCACAAGCGGAGTTGAGCGCGATGAAGCCGAAATCGATCGCGATCGTCGGCGCCGCCGAAACCACGCGGCTCGGCGTCATCCCCGACATGTCGCAGATCCAATTGCATGCCGACGCGGCGCTCAATGCGATGGCCGATGCCGGGCTCAAGCCAGGCGACATCGACGGCATCGGGACTGCCGGCGAAACCCCGGTCACGGTCGCGCATTATCTCGGCCTAACGCCGAAATGGGTCGACGGCACCGCGGTCGGCGGCTGCTCGTTCATGATCCATGTCCGCCACGCCGCCGCGGCGATCGCCTCGGGCCTCTGCAAGACGGTGCTGATCACGCATGGCGAGAGCGGCCGCTCCGGCGTCGGCCGCACCCGCAATGTCGTGGC
>JAFASL010000288.1 GCA_019244535.1 Alphaproteobacteria bacterium | reverse complement strand
TTTTGGCATTCAGCCAGGTCGCGTGAATCACGCTCTGATAAAACTTCGCGGTAGAGAGACCGGGCGTCGACGCCGCTTTGCGGGCGGTGGCCGGGTCGAGGGCGCGGGCGTAATCCACTCTCCCCGATAGAATGGCCGATCCTAGCTCCGGCGAGAATGGCAAGAGATGGTAGACCTCAAAACCATCAAGGTAGGGCAGGCCTTCGTTCCAGTAATTTGGGTTTCTTTCCATCACCCAGACCTCGTTCTCGACCCGTCGCTGCGTCTTAAAGGGACCGGTACCGGGGATGTTGAAGACCTTGCGTAAATCGTAGTTATTCTCTTCCAGCGTCTTCTTGCTGAAAATTACATTCCAGCCGCTGGCAAAGGCCGACATCATGAAATTGACGGAGCGCGGCGCGTCCAGCTTGAACTCGACGATATACTTGTCGCGCGCATTGATCTCGCTGACCGCCTTGAACAGCGGAGTGCGCGGGATGCTGACCCCGGCCGGCGGCCTCGCGATGCGGTCGAACGTCGCTTTTATGTCAGCGGACGTGAAATCCGTCCCGTCGTGGAACTGGACGCCCTGGCGCAGGTGAAACGTGTAGGTCTTGCCGTCTTTGGCAATTTCCCAGCCATGCGCGAGATCCGGGACGATCGTCTTGCCGCTGTCGCGCGGATCACGCCGTATCAAATTGTCGAACATGCAGCCCTGGGTGCCGATATTGCCGACAGTGCCCGATTGATGCACATCGAAATGCGGCGGGCGATTGAGAACGCCGTAGCGCATCACCCCTCCCCGCTTTGGATTGGGCTCCGGCGCCGCCATCTGAAATTTCGAGCCGTCGTACTCCAACGGAACATCTGCGGCGAGGCCAAAGCGCGGCGCCAAACCGTAAGCCCCCATCAACGCGGCTGCGCTGCCAAGAAGCATATCGCGGCGCGACAAACTGCTATGCGCGGGATGCCTAGTATTCATGATGCCGGTACCTCCCTTTGGATTTTTGCTGAATGTCCTTTTATGACATTCCCAGGGTCTCCGAGAATATTTGATGCGCTGTTCGGTCTCTCGGCCGCCCAGGCAACCGCACTGGCAAACCACGCCAGGGCAATCGGTAAATCAATCGGTCGGCCACGTCGGTGACCGTATCGGAACAGGACGGGAACTTGCATCAGCGCTCCTCGTCGATCCTGCGGAGCTTCACCTTAGCAGAGCACCGGGAACAAACCTGATGTTTAATAGAAATTGACGGTTCACGATCGGCTGGTTAAGTCATCCCAAGTTTGCATGATCCCAAGGTCCGAGGATGTTATGTTTAACGAATTGAAAGAGTATTCCCTCGAGGAGTTGCTTGAGCACCCGGTACTCGGCGTACAGATGACCAGCCAAGGCATAGAGCGGCGCTGCCTCGATCTGATGCTCGATACAATGAGCAGTCAGCATCGATTTGTGGAAGCCGAGTTTGAGGAAATATTGGCCGCTCCTCTTCCGCGATAGCCCCGGAACGCCGCGCTGGCCCGGAGTGTTGGCAGGCCGACCTCTGCTCGTTCTTTGTTGAGAGATTAGAGTTGGCCGCGCGGAACAAGGCTTGCGATACCGCCTCTGCATCGAATCCGAACAACACCGTTGCCGCGCTCGAAGCAGCGCTCGATCCGCTCGCCGCGGCAAAACTCGCCAAGCTACGTCATGTCAGCGACGATATGCCGGGGATTACTCGCCACAAGGCGAGACACGGGTTCGATTACCGCTTCCCCAATGGGGAATGGGTGCGCGATTTCGACACGTTGAAGCGCATCCGCTCGCTGGTCATCCCGCCGGCCTGGACCGCAGTGTGGATCTGCCCCTACGCGAACGGCCATATCCAAGCGGTCGGGCGAGACAAGCGCGGCCGCAAGCAGTACCGTTATCACCCGCGTTGGCGCGAGGTCCGCGACGAGTCGAAATACGGCAAGATGCTGGCCTTCGGTCATGCGCTCCCCGCCATCCGGGAGCGGGTCGACGCCGATTTGCGCAAGCACGGTTTACCCCGCGAGCGGGTCCTTGCCGCGGTGGTCCGGCTGATGGAGACCACGCTTTTTCGCATTGGCAACACCGAATACGCCAAGGCGAACAAGAGCTATGGCCTGACGACATTGCGCGACCGGCACGTCGAGATCGACGGCAGCCATATCCATTTGGACTTCCGCGGCAAACACGGCATCCGGCATCAAACCAACATCAACGACCGCCGGCTGGCGCGCATCATCAGAGACTGCCGCGACCTGCCCGGTTACGAACTTTTCCAATATCTCGACGAGGAGGGTAACCGGCATACGATCGACTCGGCCGACGTCAATGAGTATCTGCGCGAAATCACCGGCGAGGAGATTACGGCAAAGGACTTTCGGACTTGGGCGGCGACCAACCTTGCTGCCCTGGCATTGCAGGAATTTGAGCTCTTCGATACCGAAGCCAAGAAAAAGCGCGCCGTCGTCCGAGCCGTCGAAAGTGTTGCAACACACCTCGGAAATACGCCAGCGATTTGCCGGCGCTGCTATATTCACCCGGCGATCTTTGACGGCTATCTCGATGGCACGCTGTTGACGACTCTGAAGGAGCAGACGCAAACCTATCTCGCCGAGAACGTAGCCGGAATGACCGCGGAGGAGGCCGCGGTGGCGGCTTTCCTCCGGTTGCGTTTGGGCGAACTGGAACAGGAGCAGAAGACCGGCAGCTCTGCCGGGAATGGAAGGAAGAGCGGCGGCCCGCGGCATGTCGATCCAGTCCGATCATCGGAATTGTTGCACAACCAGTTGAACTGATTGCGTTCCGCGTTGTTCCCCTCCTGACGCCCGATGCGATGCGTCTTTCGGTTGCGCGCGGCTAAAAGCGCTGGAGGATTCGGTGGCGAGGATCAGGGTCGCGGTTGTCGGTGTCGGGAATTGCGCCTCTTCCCTCGTTCAGGGCGTCGAATTTTATCGCCGCTCGTCGGGGCGCTCTGCGATTCCGGGGCTCATGCACCTCGAACTCGGCGGTTACCATGTCGGCGACATAGAATTTGTCGCTGCCTTCGATATTGCCACCGGCAAAGTAGGCCGCGATCTCGCCGATGCTGTTTTTGCTGCTCCCAATAATACAGAGCGGTTTTCGAGCGTGCCTGCCACTGGCGTGGAAGTACGCCGGGGCCCGACTTACGACGGTATCGGGCGTTATCTGAACGGCGTGGTCTCAGAATCGCCCGCCGCGTGCGATGCTGTTGCGAAGACCCTCCGCGCAACCGGCGCTGAAGTCGTCGTCTGTTACCTGCCGGTCGGGGCAGAGATCGCCACGCGATGGTATGCCGAGCAGGCGCTTGCGGCAGGCTGCGCGCTCGTCAACTGCATCCCGGTTTTCATTGCCAAGGACGCGGTCTGGCGTAGCCGGTTTGAGGAGCGCTGTCTGCCGCTCATCGGTGATGACGTTAAAAGCCAGGTGGGCGCAACCATTGTTCACCGCGTATTGGCAAATCTGTTCTGCGAAAGAGGTGTTCGCGTTGATCGCACATACCAGTTGAACTTTGGCGGCAACAGCGACTTCCGCAATATGCTTGAGCGCGAACGGCTCGAGTCCAAAAAGCGATCAAAAACCGACTCGCTGACAAGCCAGCTCGAAGAAAGACTTTCCGACGCCGAGGCCCATATCGGCCCAAGTGACTTCGTTCCGTGGCTGACGGATAGAAAATGGTGCTATATTCGGATCGAGGGCACTAGTTTCGGCAATCTGCCATTGAATTGCGAGCTGAAGCTCGAGGTCTGGGATTCGCCAAATTCTGCCGGCGTGGTGATCGACGCCATCCGCTGCGCGAAATTGGCTCTCGACCGGCGAATTGGCGGCGCCCTGATAGGCCCCTCGAGCTATTTCATGAAGAGTCCCCCAGAGCAGTTCACCGATTACGAAGCTCGTGCCAGAACCGAGGCTTTCATTCGCGGTGAACCGGAAGAGTCAATAGAAAAGTCAATCCATCCCATAAAGTAAAATCTCGGGTGCCGGCCCGTTCCACCGTAAACCCATAGGCGCGCCCCAACCGCTCGACATCGCGCCGGTCGGCCGCCTCGTTACCGCGATAAGAAAAATTCAGGACGGCAATGGAACCGCCCGGCCGCAATATACGGGCGCAATCTCGGAAATGCTGATCGACAATTCCCGGATTGGCGGCGAACAAATAAGGGAAAGAGTCGACCGCCAGCACCAGATCGTAGGAACCGTCCTGATATTCGGCGAGATCACGTCCGTTGCATTGCGCAAAGGTGACGTTTAGCAGGTCTCGGCAACGTCGGCGGGCCTCCGCGATCATCCCAGGCGAGACGTCGATGGCGGTGATCGCTTTGACCCGCGGCGCCAAAGCGCGCTCGACCCGTCCGATGCCGCACCCGATATCGAGCAAAGTCAAATCGGGCCGCAACAACTCCCATTCAGATAAACGATCGACGATTTCCGTCGTGGCTCGGTCGAGAATATTGGCCGAGCCGAGAGAGTAAAGCGCTACCGAGGCTTCCGGCGCGAGAGCCACCGCCCTGTCGAATTGGCGGCGGATGGCGGCAACCTTATCGCCATCGCTAAGCAAGATGCTCGCCAGTCCGTCATTGCACAGGGCTGTTATTTGCGTGAGGTGTTCCACATTGGCCGCGTAGAGGCGTCTGAGATCTGTAAGCTCCCGTCGCTCCGGCGCCGCAGCGATGAAGGCTTCTAATAATTGGCCAAGCGCATTGGTATCGCCGACCTGCAAGGCAAAATGCATCAATGTAATCTCGCTTGAAGCATCTCCTCTCAGATGACGGGCCAGAGCAGGATGCAACGCCGGAGGACACGCCGAAATCAGCTCAGCCGTTAGCACCATCGCCTCAGCGTGAGAACCGTGTTCGGTCGATCGACCGCACCCCATGCATATTTGTAGGCTTCGCCACCGCGCAGGAAATGGAATTCGCGCGCACCCTCCCGAACGGCTTCTTCGATCGCGTGAGCGATGATCTGGGTTCCGGGGCTCAGCGCGGCAAATCTGTGATCGAACCCGCTCAGATACGCATAGGCGATCCGCTTTGCCGTGAACCCATAATAAGCTGATACGACCGAATTTCCGATCCGCAGCAAATAGAGGCGGAGTATTCCGGCGCTGAGCATTCGCCTAGCGGCCGCCAGATGGAAGTTCCTGACCGCCGGGTCCGAGCAAACCCCATGACCGGCAATCGGCTGCCAGCGGTCCTCATGCAGCCGAAAGAACTCCTGCAAAAACTCTGCAAGCGAGCCTTCATCGGCCGGGATCGCTGCAATACTGCCCGCGACTGCGGCGCGGCGGCGCGCCTGCCCCAAGTCTCGCAAGGTCTTGCGGGGAACCACCTCGGGTAGCCCCGAAACCGCAGTGGGTAAAGTTAGAACGGGACAGGTTTCTCCAATACGGCGATCCTGCAGCAGTTGCGCCGGAGGCCGAGCTGCAAGTAAAGCAGCAAACGGGGGCAGGTCCGGAATGTAGCATTCCTCCCATCGCGGCTGCTCCAAGAGCGCCTGCAATAAAGCCTCCACTGTCCCCGAATGAGCGGCCTCTACCAACGCGTCGAGATAATCAGAGAGCCCGACCCCGATCGGCAACAGCTTTGCGCACCCGGATTCGGCGTGATGATAAAGCGGCAACACCGCAATCAATCGCTCATGCTCGCGGGCGGTCAGCACCAAAGGCGCCCCGTTTCCAAAAAAACGCCACCAGGACAATAGCCATTCTGGCGATTGGAATGGCGTCGCATCGCCGGCCCTTCGCCACAGCGCCTGCCATTCCGGTACGAGCTGACCGATAACGGCTTCCGACGTTACTTGTTCTATTTTGACGCTCACGCGATTTTCGCGCTGCGGGCCGTGGCGACGAGCTCGCGGTAGTATTCAAAATAGCGGTCGATCGTGCCCTGTAGCGGAAACCGCTGGCGCGCCACATCCCGGCAGCGTTCCCGATCGATATTCCCGCTGGCTTGAATTGCCTCGGCCATTTGCTGTGCATCGTGGACGATGAAGCCGGTAACGCCGGGCTCGATGATCTCGGGCAAAGCGCCCACCGGAAACGCTACAACCGGGGTTCCACATGCAATCGCTTCCATGGCCACCAGAGAACTGGTCTCGGCGATGACGCTTGGCATCAGTAAGCATCGTGCTGCCGTCAAGAACCGGCGCTTGCGGGCAAAGTCAAGGTTGCCGAGAAAGCGCGCTTGCCGCCCGAGCCGTGGCTGGATGGTCTCGGCGAAGTACTGTTCATGATCCGGATAAGGGAATACGCGCCCGGCAATCAGCAATGGCGCTTGGGCCAGGGCTGCCGCGTCGAGCGCATGGTGAAGGCCCTTTTCGGGGCAGATCCGGCCCAGAGCGAGTGCAAAATCTCGTTTGGCGTGGCACGCCTGCAGCGCGGGTACCGGCACACCATTCGGGATTTCCGGAAGCATTGCCTTAGCCGCCGGGAAATTTCGGCGCTGGGAGGCCGAGACGCAGTTGAAATAGCGTCTAGGGCGACACTCAGCCAGCGCTCCAGCTTCATAATGGTCCGCCGGCAGATGCAAAGTCACCAAAGTCGGAATTCCCGCCGGCGGCAGATATTCGGCGAAATCATGGCCATGGCAATGCACGACGTCGACCGGCCTTTGCCGTAACACCCGTTCAATGCGCTTGCGATGCTCTCGCTGTGCCTGCCAACGAAGGTCATCGGTGAACTTGGCTGGGAGCGGGGCAGTGGCGATAAGCTCGCCAGCAACCTGAGAGCCTGCACAGGCGACGACCAGGGAGGTGTGGCCTTCCGCGACCAATGCCCGGTCAAGCGCGGCAAGCACCTGTTCCGCGCCTCCGCAAGTGTCCGGACCGACCGGCGCAAAAACATAAGCGACGTTGAGCACCATCAGGCCCATGGCGGTGCATGCAAGCCCAATTCACCGAGAGCTCCTCGGGCCTGACGCCGCCATATCTCGCCGGTGATGCTCCACCGCAGCGTCTCGTAATAAAGTTCTCCCGGCTGTGGCGGCTGCAAAAAATCGTAATTGGGAGCCTCGCGGAAGCGCTCCGTCTCGAGGTCGAACCGGGCCAGCAGATCGCGCTGCGAGGTGAAACAGTCGATCATGCTTTGCTTTCGCCGCCGATCCGCAGCATCGAGCTCGATCGTCGTAATCGGGCGGTCGGCAGCCAGAAAAGTTCCGGTCGCAAACCTGGGCCCATCGGCGTGATACCCGGTCATTTCGAGTATTGCGGGCGGCGATCGACCCTCAGCCGCGATCAGCCAGACGGCTGCCGCAACGGCGAAAGCGGCCGCATCGTGATCGGGATGCCCGCCCTCATACGCCTGGGTAAAAATTGCAGCGGGCGCGGTCTCCCGGAGGAGCTGTGAGATGCGCTGGGTCAAGCTGATAAGCTCGAAACACGCCTCCTGATCAGGGATACCGACGACCTCGGTTCTGACGCCGCCCGCTCGCCCCGCTTCAAGTGCGGCGCGCAGCTCGACACCGCGGGCAAACGCATACTCCGCTACCCCGGCATAACCGTGCGCCGCCGCGTCGCGTCCGTCGCGCGGTGCGCCATCGGTGACTTGCAGCAACAAGGCGTTGTGGAGCCGCCATAGTTGCGCGCCCATGCCGATGGTTTCGTCGTCTGGATGAGCCGCTACGATCATGATCGGCGCTGCCACCGCATCGCCGCTCGCCATAGTTTTGAGGACCGCAGCGGCCCGGCCGATCATCCCGGCTCCTGCGGTAAGTTAACCGGCGCAAAGCCACCACCGGCTCGCCAATACCGGCGCAGCATCCGACTGCAGAATTCTGCGAATTCCTCGTCGACCAGTGGCGGGCTCGTGTGATGCGGCTGCATCCCCCGGTGCTCGGGTGTGAAACAGAACGTCACGGTGATGTCGAAATCCTCAAGCGCCCACATCTGCCGGTCAAACCACGCTTCAGCATTATCGCGGAAGCTATCCGCCCAGCTAATGCCAGTGCGCAAGTGACGGACACCGAGCCGCTTCAGCCAATGTACTGCGTCATCGAGCCGGTAATCGTCGAAATGAAACCACTGGCAGATGCCCAGCTCCGGCGCGTATTGCGAAAATTCGGCGGCGGCGCGCTTTGGGCTGCCGTCCTCGCGCAGCAGGCCCATGTAAAAATGACGGTAGTAGGACGATCCTTCGGCTTCGCGGTGCCGCGTCGTCGCCGGCCAAGCCTTGGGCAGATCGTAGAGAGAGTACCAATGGATGCGAGGCGTTTTGCCGATCAGCAGCTCGGCGGTGCGCCGCAGACCGAATTCCTGCACCTCCTCCGCACCGAAACTCGACGCTCCAACCTCGGATACCCAGACCGGAAGACCGCCGGTCGCAGCAATCTCGGCAAGCTTTGCTGGCCATTCATCGATCATCCAGAGGTTCCAGTCGAGTGGAAATCCATGCACCGCTACAACATCGATGTAGTCCAGTGCACTCTTGCCCGCGAGGTTCGCGATGAACAGCGGATCGATCGGCGAGATCCCCCCCAGCACGCGCGGCAGGCCGGGCGCCTCGACGGCAATAGCCTCGCTAGCCAATCGCATCATGCGGGCAAAGCGTTCCCAATCCGGATCGAGCTCCAGATCCCAATGCGATTTGTTGTTGGGTTCGTTCCACAGCATCGCCGCTTCGATCATACCGCAACGTTCTCCTTGGTCCGCGACCGCGCCTTGGCCGGATAAACCGCTCCAAAGGTGGTCGGCCGAGGGATCGGCCGGCAGACGAACACCTCCTCCTCTGGGTTGGCCTCGATGCGAAATCCGGAGCTCCGCAGCATCGCGGCGGTGCATGCGCGGTTTGGGACCCACCAATTGGTGTCGTCGCCCGCATAGCGGTGCTCGATGAACGATAACCGCGGAAAGCCAGAGCGATCGAAGATTCCCCTTTCGGAAAATGGGTAGTCCTCTTGGAGAACTTCTTCTCCGGGATCACCACGCTGCATCGATTGGCAAACAAAGAGATCGCGGACTACATGCTCGCGGATCAGGTCGATCGCCAGCAATGGATGCCGCAAATGATAGAGAACCCCGAGAAAGAGCACGATGTCGAACCGCTCGCCCAGCAATCCCACGTCATATGCAGACATCTCGGCGAATTCGATCCCTACGCCAACGGTCTCCGCAGCGAAACGCGCCTGCTGTAAATAATCGGGGTCATGGTCGATGGCGAGGACGCGAGCCGCGCCTCGCAGTTTCATTTGAATCGAGTAGAACCCGGCATTACAGCCGATATCGAGCACCGTTCTGCCGCGGAGATCGGTGGGGATCGCATGTGCAAACCGCTGCCATTTGACTGCCGGGTAATCTCCCAAAAAATGGTCCGGTGCAGTCATCACCCCACCGAGGTCGATGTTATGGAACCAAGGTCCCAGCGCTGCGGCGGCATCCCGCAACGCCTGAAGCCGCTCGCCGCTGCTCATCGCGACCTCGTCGCCGCAAGCCTCATCGGGATCACCTTGGAGGGTGCCTCGTTGTTGGTGCCTGAGAGCAGTCGCATCGCCTCGCGATAGCCACCCAGAGTCCCGACGTCAACATATGCGGTGCCAGCCTGCACGGCCAATGCGTCGCCGCCCGCAGCGAGATAGGCGTTCACCAGTGTCCCGATATATTCGTCGGGTGGATCGCGCTCACACCACAAGCGATACAGGTCGTGCAGTACGGCGCCGGGCACCTTGAAGGCGCCCCATACCCAATGCGAAGCGGCACCGCGCTGCTTCACCTGGATTTCGCGAACACAACCCTCACCATCGCTCACAACGGCGTCGAACAGCTCGGGCCGATCCACGGGAAAGGTCAGAAATGCAAGTCGGTCATCGGGCAGTCGCCCCAGCGCGTCCTCTGGCAGCCAGATCGTATCGGGCAGGCCGATCAGCACCTGATCATCCCTATGGATCAACGGCAGCGCACGGAAGATCGCGTCACACAGGCCGGCTGGCTCAGGCTGCACGACGTAAGCAATTGTCGCCGAGCCGATTACGCCACCATAGTAATGCAGAATGTCGGATTTCCAGGGCGAAATCACAAAACAGATCTTGTCGGCCCCGCCCCTCAACATTCGCTCAATGAGATATTCGCTGACGGCACGCGGCCGCTCGGTCGCGCCATCAAAGCGACTGCCGACCGGTAAGAGTTCCTTCGAGAAGGCAAGCGGCTGAATGCGTGTGCCGCTGCCTGCGGCCGGCACTATTCCCCACATCGCGCGTTACTCCCCAACCTGCGACAGCAACCGCTCCAGTTCGGCGGCGCGGCTCAAGGCAGTGTGCCCGGTCAGCACTCGTTCTCGGGCGGCGCGGCCTATCCGCGACAGCTCGGCATCATCGCGCTCCAGGGCACCCAAGACATTCTCGGTCGTCCGAACGATAATGATCTCCTTTTCGGGCGCAAAGAAGTCCTCGAGACCATCCCACCGGTCGCTGACGATCGCAGTGCCGCATGCAGCGGCCTCGAATAATCTTCCCGAAGGACACCAGCCAAGCGCGGCCATTGCTTGGCGTGTCACGTTGAGGGTCGAGCGGGCGGAGGCGTAGAACCTTGGATGCTCGTGTGCGGCCACGTGTCGCCAAAAGAATACATTCTCAGTCCACGGAAAATCGGCTGGATATTGGGCACCCCCGAGTATGAAAGTGTCGTGCGGCCGGCGCCGTGCCGGCTCGACGAAGAACCTTTCGAGGGCTGGCTGGCGATCGGCAGCATAGGTGCCGAGATACGATAATGCGCCGCGTGGCTCCTTGGGCGATTCTGGCCGGTAATGATCAGGATCAACGCTGCCATAAAGCGGCGCCACTCGCCTTGCGCCGAGCCGGTTGCGCAGCCCTGCCAATGCCGCACCCCCCGTATAGCTCAGCACCAAATCGAACGCCGAAAGCCCTTCGGGGCCGACATAGGCGACCGCCTCACCCGCGGCGAGCCGTGACAGCGTCACTGGCGTATCAAGATCATAGAAAAGACGAATTATCGGGGCTCCCAGTACCAGCTCGGTTGCGGCGAGCGCGTCTGGACAATATGAGGTGATCATGCCCGCGTCGGCGTCGGCCAGTTCTAGTTTCGCTTCCGGCAGCGCCGTTTCCCAGTCCTCGTACAAGACCAGCCGACCACCTTCCAACACTGTGAGGTCTCGGTTCTGGGCGTAATAGGGCACGTCACGCTCGAAGAACACGATGTGATGGCCGAGCGTGCCAAACGCTCGGATCAGCGCCCGCCACAGTATGGCATGGCCGTTTCCCCATGAGGAGCTGACTGAGAGGCCGAAGATGACAAGTTTCAAAACAGCCCCCGACACGCTATCCGGCGGCCGCGAGCCGCGCGGCCTTGTCGTCCCCCAGAAGCTCTTCGACGTAACCTTCGAGAGCGATTGCGCGGTGGGCAGCGGTGTGCCGCGCTAGCACGTGTTCGCGCGCTCGACTCGCAATCTGTCGTCGGTCACTCTCCGGCATTTCGTTGAGATACGAGAGCACCTCTCTCGACGACCGCGCTAGGAGAACGTGCTTACCTGGAACGAAGATCGTTTCGAGGCCGGGCCACCAGTCGGAAATGATCGGAACCCCGCAGGCAGCCGCTTCGAACAGCCTGACGCTCGGCGAATAACCCATCCGGATCATGTCGGCACGTGTGAGATTGAGCGTAAAACGTTGTCGGGAATAAAACCATGGGTGCCGATCAGGACCGATGTGCTCTATACGCTCGACATTGTCCGGCCACGATACTCCGCCCGGATAAAGGGGGCCGGCCACCGTGAAAAGCCGCTGCGGAGAAAGGCGGGCGGGGCGACACATCAATTCTTCAACGGCGGGCTGGCGGTCAGCGCTATAGGTCCCGAGATATCCCAGATCCCAGACCGGTTCTGCGCCGGCCGGCTTATGGCGGTCGGGATCTACCGAGCAATAAAGCACCCGTGCTGCGCGCGCGCCGTAGCGCTGCTCAAGCAGCTGCAGGGCAGGGCCACCGGTGAAGGAAAGGTAAAGGTCAAATCCTGCTATCAGCTCGGTATTGAGGTAAGAACAATCACCATTCGCCAAGCTCGCTAGAGTGACCGGAGTATCGATGTCGTAGAACGCGACGATCCCGAAGCACATCGACTGAACGAGTGCCGCGACTGCGATGCCTTCGGGAACGTAGGAGCCGATGATGACCAGATCGGCACCCGCCAGCGTCCTGCGCCAGCGCGCGCGAAGCTCCTCGATCCCGTTATAGAGATGAACAGATCCTGGCGGGAGGTCGACGCCATCTCGATTGGCCCGATACCAGGGGGCCTCGCGTTCCAGGAAAACCACATCGTGTCCGCGTTGGGAAAGCGCTCGCACCAGGCTCCGATAAGTGGTCGCATGGCCGTTTCCCCATGACGAGGTGATCGACAGTCCCAGGATGAAAATGCGCAGCCGTCGCATTGACGGCGGCAATGCGGTGCAAATCACGCAGACCGGCCCTCCAAGGTCATTTCCAATAGATCAACGCGCCGTTCGTAACTATGCTCCGCGAGAGCGCGGACGCGAGCCGCCTGGCCAATCCGCCCGGCACGTCCTGGTGTAAGCCGCGCCAGTGTCTCGGCTACAGCCGGGCCTTTCTTCACCACCAATATCTCGCGGCCGGGCTCGAAAAATTCGTCGATCCCCTCCCAAGCATCCGTAATTATGCAGGATCCCGCCCCCGCCGCCTCGAACACGCGCGTCGCAGGGCTGTAGCCATAAGCCGCCATACTGTCCCGGCTGACATTCAGCACTGCACGTGCTGACGAATTAATCGCATTGTGGTCACGTGTATAGACGTGACCGAGATAGGCGACGTTGCGCGGCAACGCCTTATCAGACCACCCATTGCCACCGAGCAGAAACGCATGTTGCGGCAGATCAACCGCTGTCGCCAGAAAGAACTCCTCCATGCGCCTCTCACGATCCGGCAAACGATTGGCGATCAGCGCGAGGTCGCAGACAAATTTCGGCTCCGGGCACACCGGATAGTGGGTCGCCGGATCCAGGCCGTTGTAGATCGGGACGCAGACCGGCGCACCCAATCGCCGGTACGCCGACACCACGGGCGGTCCGCCGCCATACGTTAAAATCAAATCGTAAGCCCCGATCAGGTCACGAAAGGGATCGTCGCGATCTGCGATGATCCGATCGAGCGTCGCCGGAGCGTCGACGTCCCAGAAAGCAGTGAGTGCGCCCGGTCGCTTGATGACCGGTACT